>CANJRC010000023.1 GCA_947476535.1 Betaproteobacteria bacterium | reverse complement strand
TCTGACTTTCATCGGCTTCAAGGGGCAGCGGGCGGGGGCGCGGCTGATCCTTTCCCAAGAGGCGTTAGCTGCTGCCGAACGCGATGGCGTATGGTCCGGGGATGCCGAGTTTGCAAGCCAGGACGGCATCGAAGCCCAATACCATCTAACTCTGATCGCGCATCGGAACGAACACGGGCTTCTGCTGGGCTTTACCCTGCTCGGATCCGATACGTCAGCATGGGTACTCATCGAGGAGGCACTTCTGGCCAGCCAAGGGGCACTTCAGAGCAGCGAGAGCAACCTGCGCCGGGTAACCGCCGAACACCTGACGATCCAGGAAGAAGAGCGCCGGCGCATCGCATTGGACCTGCACGACGGTCTGGGCCAGACCCTGAGCCTTCTCAAGATGTCGATCCAGGAAATGACACGGCTAGTCAGCGAGGGGATCAAGAGCGATACGGCAAAGCACATAGAGCATATGAAGGCGATGGTGACGACGGCGGTCGACGAAACGCGCCTCTTGTCCATGAAACTGCGTCCGGCGCTAATCGACGATCTGGGCATCGTCGTCACTCTGGGCTGGTACTTCCGGGAATTGAAGGTGGACTGTCCGAATATCACGTTCGAGTGCGATATCGGGGTGAAGGAATCCGAGGTGGCCGAACCGCTGAAGATCGATATTTTTCGCATTGTCCAAGAGGCCAGCAATAATTCAATCAAGCACGCCACCACTGACCGAATCAAGGTGTCCTTGAACAGACAAGCCGCTTGCATCGAGTTGCTGGTTGAGGATTTCGGTTCCGGGTTCGAGGTGTCCGCGGCGAGCAAGGAGACCGGAAGTGGCCGGAGGCTTGGGCTGCATAGCATGCGAGAGCGTGCAGAATCCTCGGGTGGCAAGTACACTTTGAGATCCCGTAAGGGTCTGGGAACGAGTGTCAGCGTGTGTTGGCCATTATCGGGAGAGGTTGGCGCGTGATCTCGAGGCGATGCTGGACTTTGCTTTGTAGAAATTGCGAGCCGACTCTGCGGCCTGAGTGTCTCTGAGTGTCTCTGAGTGTCTCTGAGTGTCTGTTGGCGAATGCTTCGCCGGACGCCTCGCCCGAACACCAATTTTGAGAGGTCGTGATGGACAAGAAGCAACGCATACTCATCGTTGATGACCATACCTTGCTCAGGGCCGGCTTGCGCGCCCTGTTGGCTCAGGATCCGGGGATCGAGATCGTCGGTGAGGCGTCCGACGGGCGCGACGCGGTTCGTGCCGTCGGCCAGCTGACGCCGAATTTGGTTCTGATGGATCTGACGATGCCAGGCATGAACGGCATCGAAGCGGTGACGGAAATCAAGCGCCGCTATCCGGATGTGCGCGTTCTGGTGATGACGCTGCACAAGACGGAGGAGTTCATTCACGCGAGCCTGAAGGCCGGGGCGGACGGTTATATCCTCAAGGACGCGACGCACGATGAGTTGCGCGTTGCCATTCGCAGTGTGCTGCAGGGCAAGACTTATCTGAGCATGGATGTGTCGGGGAAAGTGGTCAGCGGCTACCTGGGGGGAGGAAAATCCGCCTCCGGCTCCAGTGTCTTTGAGACGCTGACGCATCGCGAGCGCGAAATACTCAAGCTGGTGGCCGAGGGAAATGCCAACAAGGTAATGGCCGAATTCCTGAGCCTGAGTGTTAAAACGGTCGAGAAGCATCGCTCCAATCTGATGGCCAAGCTTGGCGTGCACAATGCGGCGGGGCTGACGGCCTTTGCGATAGAGAAAGGACTGCTGGTCAGATAGTCCGACGGCCACTTCGGGCGTGGATCACACCACGCCGACGCATTCGGCCGATCGCAGGCGGGTCGCGGCGTCACATCAGTACTTGAGCGACGACCGCAGCTGACCACGGCTCTCGACAGTACATCATTTACCCACTCCGCTTCCGGTGCTACCGAGTTCCGCACAGCTCAATTGGGTAATCACAGTATTGTTCCGGCTCTGCGGTGTGTAGAGAATGGCGCCTGGGTTACGAGGAGGTCATTCACTTGAAGTTTACACACTGCCATTGCTCCAACGCCCTCAAGGTCAGGAAGATTGGTTGCGCGAAAGTGAACGCGTGGCCCATCGGCCATAGCGTTTCCGCCATCAAACAACTGACCCGAATGACTGCTTACAGAGGAAAAACATGCCCCCAATGAATGAACTTGTCGTGACTGACTGGGGTGCGGGCAACAGGCGGCGACCGGGGGGGGGCGCCAGCGAGGCATCCGTGCCGGTGACTTCGATTTGGCAATTGCCTCTGCTGCGTTGGTTTTCCATTTATGGTCTGGTCGCATTCGCTGCCATCGGCATTCCCATCGCCGCAGTTCTGTCGCATTTCATGACGCAGGAGATTCTGGATCACGATGCCGCGCTCAGCAGCCAATTCATCGTTAAAGTAGCGGACTCCCAGAGCAGCCAGGCGCGCCTGAGGCCAAGCAGGACTCTCGGCCTGATTCTCGACGAGCGTGCCGACCTGGCGGCCGTGGCAAGAATCCACAAAGAGCCGGACAGCCTGCGGCAGATGATCGATCGAGGCCATGTTCTGGTCTGGTTGTGCACGGCGTACGGCGTAGTCATTCTCTACCTGGTTTTGTTGTGGTTCATTCATCGCGTCCACATCACGTTGGGAGCACAGCAGCAGCGCCTGGTGGAGGCCGAGGCCCTTTGCGCCTTCGGCGAGATGTCGGCTGCTGTTGTGCACGGTATCCGTAGTCCGCTTGCCTGCATGCGGTCCAGCGCGGAACTGGCCCTGGATGGCGATCTCGAATCGAGCCGAAAGAATGCAACGGATATTGTTGTTCAGATCGATCGGCTGGGAGCTTGGGTGCGTGATCTTCTGGCGTTTTCCCGACCCGTCACGCGTCAGGACCAGCAAGTGGACCTCGATTCGCTCGTGGAACAATGTCTGTCTCATTTTCTGGGGCAGTTGGAGAAATCCCGGATTACCTGCGAGTTCGAGAACTCGCCATCAGGGCTGTCGCTGGTGCTGGGCGAGCGCTCCCTGGTGATGCAGGCGCTGGCGAACGTGGTTGCCAACGCGATTGAAGCGATGCCGAACGGTGGCGCGCTGCGTCTGGCGGTGCGGCGCGAGAATCGGCTGCGCCGTGCGGTGTTGGTGGTTAGCGATAGCGGATGCGGCATGTCGCCTACCGAGTTGCAGCAGGTATTCAAGCCTTACTTCACCACCAAGCCAGAAGGGCTCGGGCTCGGCATGTCATTGACGAAGCGCATCATGGAGCGTTTCGGCGGCGCCATCAGCCTTTGCAGTCGCAAAGGCGAGGGAACGCGGACGAGCCTGAGTTTCCGGTTGGCCTGAGATTATGGCGAACTCAATCCTGATTATCGAAGACGACGAGATGCTGGCGGACAACATCCGCGTTCATCTTCAACGCAACCAGTGGGAAACCCATGTGGCGCACAGTGCCGAGGAGGGGTTGAAGAAGCTGGAGGCAATTCGGCCCGACATCCTGCTCACTGATCATATGTTTCGGGCCAAGACCGGTCTTGATGTGATCAAAGAAGCACTGGCCATGGACCCGGGGCTCAAGATTGTCATGTTGACCGGGGAGGGCAGCGTACAGACTGCTGTCGATGCGATGAAAGCCGGTGCATGCGAATACCTTACAAAACCGGTGTCGTTGGTCGAGCTCAAGATGGTGTTGGAGAAGGTGCTTGGGCGGTCGCAGGTGGAGAAGACCCTGTCGGTATTGCAGCGCCAGCAGTCGCGGGGGTCGCTGGATGCCATCATTGGCGAGTCCCCACCGATGATGGCCGCGAAGACGAAGGCACGGCAGATGCTGGCTGCGGAAAAGCGCATGAACGACCGTGATCTGCCGGCCATCCTGATAACCGGGGAGACTGGCACCGGCAAGGAATTGCTGGCCCGTGCCATGCACTTTGAAGGGGTTCGGAAGGATTTCCCATTCATCGAAATAAACTGTGCGTCGTTGCCGCCGAACCTGCTGGAGTCTGAATTATTCGGCCATGAGCGCGGTGCGTTCACTGATGCCAAGGATCGCAGGATAGGATTGGTAGAGGCGGCCGACGGTGGAACGCTGTTCCTGGACGAGATCGGCGAAGTCGATCTGTCTATTCAGGCCAAATTGCTCAAACTGCTGGAGGAGAAATCCGTACGCCGCATTGGCAGCGTGCGTGAGCGCAAGGTGGACATCCACATCGTCAGCGCGACCAACCGGAACCTTGAGCAGATGGTGTACGAGCGCCTGTTTCGCAGTGATCTTTACTTCCGTCTGCGGGTGATCTCGCTGTCAATGCCGCCATTGCGTGAGACCGGCGATGATATCCTGCGCATCGCCGAGTTTTATCTCGACAAGCATGCCAGGCGTTATGGCAGGAAGGGACTGCGCTTCAGCCCCGCGGCAAAGGAATGGCTGCTGGGCTACAGCTGGCCGGGCAATGTAAGGGAGTTGCGCAACATGCTCGAGCAGACAGTGCTTATGAGCCAGGACGAGGAAATCCGGCCCGATCAGTTCGCCAGGGGGCCGCTCCAATCGTCTGGTGATCATGCGCTGGGAATTCAGCGTGAGTACGATGCTTCGGTGACAGGAGAGCGCAGCGTGACCCGGTCGGCCGATGTGGCGCAAGACCGGGTGACAAAGGTGCTGGAGGAAACGGACTGGAATATCTCCAAATCGGCAAAACTGCTCGGACTATCGCGCGACATGCTGCGCTACCGGATCGAGAAATACCAGCTCGTGCGCCCGGTCAGTCCCATCGCGCAACCAAGTTTCGCGACGGGCGCATTGGAATAGGGCGGCCAGTCGCCATGTCTGAATTTCTCACAGCTTGCCGGCGCGCGGGATTCTCGGCGATTCTTGCAATCGCTTGCTTCGCGCTCGCGCCTTTGAATGCCGAGGCGCACGGCGGTTCGCACGATACCCACGATACGCACGATACGCACGTGCAGGTCCATGATCAGCACGCGGTCGGGGGCAGCCTGTCGCCGAGCGTCGCCAGCACCCCGTTCCATTGCCCTACAGGTCCCGGCGACTCCTGCTGCTGTACCCGCGCGTCGTCGGTAGGCCGCAACCTGCCGCCGGTCGCGGGTACTTGGGTTTCTGCTGTTTCGATAAAGCCGCCGGTCCCGTTGTTGTCCTGGCCGCCGTCAGACGACCGCGTCCTGATTTCGTCCCCGCTGCTCGACTCCTCCTCCCCCCGAGGACCGCCCTCCCTCCCCTGACTTGAATCGATCAGCCGGCGACCTCGTTAGCGGGATCGCTTCGTTTCGGCATGTGCCGGAAAGCCAAGTTCTGGGAGAATAGAATGTCATTTGCCACGCATCAGCGGCGCGCCACCCGTTCGCGCGCCCTGCCAATTCACTCGCTAGTTGCCGCCGTCGCCCTTGCTTTCGGCCCGCTCGAAGCATGGGCGCAGAGCGCCGAAACAACACTGCCGGGGATTACGGTCAAGGAAGTCCCGTCGACTGCGGAAAAGAACCAGCTGCCTTCGACCACCGAGAGCGTCAGCGCGGAAAAAATGGCCGAGGGCATCAACGTCGTCAATACCGAGGACGCGCTCAAGTACCTGCCCAGCCTGATCGTGCGCAAGCGCAATTTCGGTGACCAGCAAGCGCCGCTCGCCACGCGGACTTCCGGCCTCGGCCAGAGCGCGCGCAGCCTGATCTACGCCGACGGCGTGCTGCTCTCGGCGCTGATCGGCAACAACAACGGCAGCGCCTCGCCGCGCTGGGGCCTGGTGGCGCCCGAGGAGATCGAGCGCATCGATGTGATGTACGGGCCGTTCTCGGCGGCCTACGCCGGCAATTCGATGGGCGCCGTGGTGGAAATGGTGACCCGCATGCCGCAGCAATTCGAGGCCGCCGTGAAAGCGCAGACGGCCATGCAGCACTACAGTCTCTACGGGACCCAAGACACTTTCAACTCTTCCCAGTACAGCGCCATCATCGGCAGCCGTTCCGGAGATCTGTCGTGGTGGCTGAGCGCGAACCACCTGGATGCGCATTCGCAACCCCTGGCCATTGTCAGCGCCGCGCGGCCGGCGGCGCCTAGCGGCGCCGGGACGCCGGTGACCGGCGCCTACATGGATACCAACCGCCTGGGTCAGGCGATCGCGGTCATCGGCTCGGGTGGCCTTGAGACCAAGGCGCAGGACTCGCTCAAGGTCAAGCTCGCGTACGACTTCACGCCGCAATGGCGGGCCGCCTATACGATCGGCTTGTTCCAGAATGATGCAAAGTCGCGGGTGGAGACCTACTTGCGCGATGGCGCCGGAAATCCGGTGTACTCCGGGGCGAGCCTGAACATCGGCGGCTACAACTACACCAACATCGGGACGACGTCTTTTTCCAGCACCAGCGGCGCATACCGGATCGCGCAGGAGCACACGGCGCAGAGCCTGTCGCTGAAATCGGACATGCAGGGCGAGTGGGACTGGGAGGCGGTCATCAGCAACATGCGTTTTGGTGTCGATACCACGCGCGTTCCGGGCACGGCGTTGCCGACGGGCGAGATCGGCGGCGCCGGCACGAACGCGTCGCTGAACGGCACCGGCTGGTCGACGCTGGACCTGAAAGGATACTGGCGCCCCCAAGGCGTCACCGGGGAGCATCAGGTGAGCTTCGGGGCGCATTCCGATCGCTACAAGCTGGTGAATACCACCTATGCGACGACGGACTGGATCGGCGGATCGAATGGCGCGATCAACGCCAACTCCCTGGGCAGGACCAGCACCGATGCACTGTGGATCCAGGATGCGTGGCGCTTTGCCAAACCGTTCAAGCTGACGCTCGGGGGCCGGCAGGAGTCCTGGCGCGGGTACGACGGGCTCAATTTCTCGGCTGCACCTGCCTCGAACGTCAGCCAACCTGCCATCACGTCTTCAAAGTTTTCTCCCAAGGCGTCGCTCGCCTGGGAGCCGAACGATGACTGGAGGGCGACTGCGTCCTATGGTACGGCCTACCGGTTTCCGACCGTGTCCGAACTGTATCAGGCGGTCACGGTCGGCGGTGTCGTCTTTACGCCGAACCCCAACCTCAGGCCTGAGCGTGCGCACGCCGGCGAACTGGCGCTGGAGCGTGCCCTTGAACAAGGCCGGGTGCGTGTTTCCCTGTTCCAGGAGAATCTTGCCGACGCGCTGATTTCGCAAAACTCGACCATTCCCGGGACCAACAGCATCGGCGGATCCGTTCAGAACATCGATCGCATACGGACGCGGGGGATCGAACTGGTTGCGGAAGGACGCGACGTGCTGCTGCGCGGGCTCGATCTATCGGGCAGTGCGACTTACGTGAACTCCGTGATCTTGTCCGACCCGGCATTTCGCAATGCCGCAAACGTGCTGACCGACGTGACCGGCAAGAACACGCCCAATATCCCGAAGCTGAAACTGAGCGGACTGGCGACCTATCATTACAACGACCGGGTGTCGGGCTCGCTGGGCGCGCGCTACAGCGACCGTGTCTGGGCCACGCTCGACAATACCGATGTGAATCCGAACACCTACCAGGGATTCGACAAGTACTTCGTGGTCGACGCCCGGATGAACTACCAGTTCGACAAGAAGACACGCGCCTCGCTGGGCATCGACAACCTGAACAATCGCAAGTACTTCCTGTTCCATCCCTTCCCGCAAAGGACGGTGATGGCGGAATTCAGGCACGGTTTCCAATGAGTAGAGGCGCGCACGCAGCATCGATTGCAGTCAGCGTCGCACTGCACGCGGCCGCCTTTGGCGTGCTGCTGCAGTTCGAGGGCGTGCAAAAACCGCGCGCGCAGGCCGTGCCTCTCATGGTGAGTCTGGTCGCGCCGCCCCCGTTGCGGCAAAAAACAGAGCCGCCCAAGCCGCGGCCGGTGACGCATGCGCCATTACCAGTCCCGCAACTGCAGCGGCCCGAGCCCCCGCCTGTGCTGGCAGCGCAAACCGCGGCACCCGGCCCGGCCTGGACCGCGCCGCCGCCGGGAGCGGAGCCCGTGCCAATAGTCGCGGCGGCCACGTCTGCACGGGCGCTGGCTTTCGCGCCGCCTGCGCGGGTGGCTGCTCCCGCGCCTGTGCCGATCGTGCCGCCAGTCTTCGACGCGGCCTATTTGCAGAATCCGCCGCCGGCTTACCCGGCGATGTCGAAACGCCGCGGCGAGCAGGGCCGGGTGGTGCTGCGTGTATTCGTGAGCGCCAATGGCGCCGCCGAGAGTGTGGAAGTGCGCGAATCCTGCGGTCACGAGCGTCTGGATCGCGCAGCGCACGACGCGGTGCACAACTGGCGCTTTGTTCCAGCGCGACAGGGCGACACGCCGGTAGCCGCTTGGGTACTGGTACCGATCACATTTTCTTTAAGGGGATAATTCCATGGACTCTTCAAACCCATACGGTCTGGCGGCATTTCTCGCGCAAAGCGACGTCGTGGGCCGCACGGCTCTCTTCGTGCTGCTGGTCATGTCGATGGCCACCTGGTATCTGATTGTCAGCAAGGCGGTTGACTTGCTGGTCGTGCGGCGCGGCGCCGCGCGCTTCCTGCAGGGTTTCTGGAGCGCGCCCTCGCTCGATTCGGCGACCGCGAACCTGGAGGGCGTCAAAGCGCGTGATCCCTTTGCGGCGCTCACCCAGCAGGCCCTGCGGGCGGCGAAGCATCATGCAACACACGCCGGAGGCCGGCTGGACGAGGCCGGCAGCGCCAATGAGTTCCTCACTCGCGCCATGCGCAACGCAATCGATGAGCAGACGCTGCGAGCCGAGGCGGGACTGAGCCTGCTCGCATCGGTGGGCGCCACCGCGCCGTTCATCGGCCTGTTCGGCACCGTGTGGGGTATCTACCACGCGCTTGTCAATATCGGCATGAGCGGCCAGGGGACCCTCGACAAGGTTGCCGGGCCGGTGGGCGAGGCGCTGATCATGACCGCCCTCGGACTGGCCGTGGCGATTCCGGCGGTGCTCGCCTACAACGCGTTCAGCCGTCGCAACCGGCTGATGGGTGCGAAGCTTGACGCGTTCGCGCACGACCTGTTCGCGCTGCTGACCACGGGCACGGCGCTCGCACGGGCGGAGCACTGACATGGCCTTCGGAGGATTCGACAAGGGGAGTGAAACCAAACCGATGGCGGAGATCAACATGGTCCCGCTCATTGACGTGATGATGGTGCTGCTGGTCATTTTCATCATCACCGCGCCCTTGCTTACGCATGCGGTCAAGGTTGACCTGCCCAAGGCAAGCGCCACTGCGAACACCGTCCAACGCGACAACGTGCAGCTGGACATCGACCGAGAAGGCGTGACTTACTGGAATGGCGAGCGCGTGGACAACGCCGGTCTGGGCGGGCGGATGGCCGCAGCGGCGAAGCTCGAGCCCCAACCGGAGCTGCGCTTGCGCGCCGATGGGGAATTGGCCTACCGGCGCGTGGCGCAGGTCATGTCTGCCGCGGCAAAAGCGGGCCTGACGCGCATTGGGTTCATAACCGATCCTGCAGACTCGTGATCGCGCTTGCATCGTTCGCACAACGCCACTGTTCTGGCGATGCCAGGAGTGACTTTGCGATCGAACGCATCATCGCATCGCGGGCGGATGCAATCACGTAATCAAGAGCGGTTTGTCGCGCGCAAGGGCAATGAATCAGGCCAACACCCCTTCACGCGTTGGCTCCAGTGGCAATCAATCGCTTCAGCCAGCCTTCTTTTGCTGTGCTTGCACCTGACGATCGATCGCTTCGCACAGCTCCATGACCGTGTTGGGTTTGAAAATGAGTTCACTCACTCCGGCCCCAGGCGCGTCGGCGCGCAGTTCCTCTGTGATGTTTCCCGACGCCATGACGATGGGAAGATCGGCGCGGATCTCGCGCAGCGCACGCGCCAGCTCCAACCCCGACATACCCGGCATGTTGTAGTCCGTTACCACGAGATCGAACCGCCCCGGTTCGGCGCGCGCCGCCGCAAGGGCTTCGTTCGGAGCGGTGTAGCCGCTGACGCAATAGCCCTTGCGTTCCAGCAGTCGCTTCATGAGGAACACGATGGCCTGATCGTCATCGATGAGCAGCACATGCGCGCCGTCTCCTTGCAACGCTGGCGCAGTCGCCTCACGCGCACGCACCGACGCCTCGCCCGCAGCGATGATCGAAGAAGTGGGCGAGCCGGCATCCGGAAAATAGATGCGAAAGACGGTTCCCTCGCCGAGTTGACTGTGCACCTGGATAACCCCGTGGTGCCCGCGCACGATACCGTGCACCACCGATAAACCGAGTCCGGTGCCTTCATTCATGGGTTTGGTGGTAAAAAATGGCTCGAACAGGTGCCCCTGGGTCGCGGCGTCCATGCCCGTTCCGTTGTCTCGCACGCTAAGGCAGGCATAGCGACCCGGCTGCAATTGTCCGAGCGGGTCGTACGCCGATGCTGAGTCGCTCGTTCCGTCCGGCGCCCTCGCGCAGGCTTCGAGCCGAATTTCTATCGTCCCCGGCAGCCCCTGACGCCTGATCGCATACCAAGCGTTGTTGCACAGATTGAGCACCACCTGTTCGATTTGGCCTGCATCGGCCAGCACGGCCGGCGCATCCGCCGCGCATTCGACTTTCAGGTTCATCGCCGCGGGCAGGGTCGCGTGCAGCAGCCGCGCCGACTCCTCCACTATCGGCGCAAGCGCTATCACCTTGCGCTCCGTGGGCTGCCGCCGGCCAAAGATCAGGATTTGCTGCACCAGCGCCTTTGCTCTGCGGCTCGACTTGTCGATCTCCTCCAGGCTCTCCAGCGCCGCGTGCCCCGGCCCCACGTCCTGCCGTGCCAGATCAACGTTGCCGATGATTGCCGCCAACGCGTTGTTGAAGTCATGGGCAATGCCGCCAGCCAGCGTCCCCAGCGCCTCCATCTTCTGCGACTCCCGGAGCTGGCTCTCCAGGAGCAAGCGCGCCGCCTCCGCCCGCTTGCGCGCGCTGATGTCCATCAGAGCGATGCGCACCCCGAGGGCACTTCCTTCTACGCGCACGCAGTCCAGCTGCGCCTCAAGCACCCTGCCGTCGCCTCGTTGCAACAACAGCTCCACACTGCGCCCCGCGTGGCCTTGCTTCACAGCCACGAAATGCCGTGTCCAGCGATCCCGGTCTTCAGCCATGACCAGCGGCATAAAACGAGTTTGCAGCAGTTTATTGCGCTCATTTCCCAGCAGTGTGACACCGGTGAGGTTGACCTCCACGATCATGCCGTCGGTGGATAGCGTGAGATAGCCGACCGGGGCGAATTCATACAGCTCCACATAGCGGTCACGTGATTCCGCCAGTGCAAATTCCGTCTTGCGCAAAGCATCGTTCTGCATCTCCAGCTCAATCTGGTGGACTTGCAGTTCGTGCAGCAGTTCTTCGGCCGAGCGCGCCAGGGATTCGTCCTGCGGCGCGTTGTTGATCTGCCTCTCGGCTTCCCTCCGCATGCGCAGATCGTTCTGCTTCATGTCCTCGGGCAGTTTCATGGGGACTTCAGCGAAACAATTTCCACCATCGCCAGCAGGATCAATTCGGTATTGCCGGCCGTGGTCGCAATGCGGCGGGCATTGAGCACCATGCGGCGCGGGCCGAGGCTGGGGAAGTCGTGTTCCACCACATAGCCATCCATTACCTGTTCGCGCGGCAGAATATTTTCGAGCAGTTGGCGCAAAGCCGGAATATCCCACTGGCCATTGCCCAGAGCGAAGATCTTGCGGCCCACCGTCTCGTCCGCCTTCACCCGGAAGTGCGCATAGAACGTGCGGCTGGCCGAGACCACCTGCAAGCTGCTATCGAGGACGATCAGCGGCTCGGCTACCGTGTTGACGATGCCCTCGGCCAGGATGCGCGCCTCTTCCGCCACGGCAAGCTTGATGCCGACGAGCTTGAAGTCAGTCACGTTGGTGCAGGTCAGCACCACGCCGGCGATGACGTTGTCCAGCGTCCGGTAGGGCTGCATGCGCGCCAGATACCACGCGCCATCGATCGTGCGCACCTCGCGTTCGCGCGGGATCAGCGTATCGAGCACGCTCTGGAGCGCGGGGATCAGGTTTTCGCCCTCGATTTTCGAGGTGATGTCGCTTAAGGAACGGCCGACATCGGTCGCGATCAGGTGGTAGAGCTTCACCGCCTCGGGCGTGTAGCGCCGGATGACCAGCTGAAGGTCGAGGAACAGTGTGCCGGTATTGATGCTGTCGAGCAGGTTCTTGATGTCGTTCTGCATGCCGCTCAATTGCTCGACCCTGGCGTTCAGCTCGCTGTTTACCGTGATAGCTTCTTCGTTCACCGATTGCAGCTCTCCGCCGGAGGTCTCCAGTTCTTCATTGGCGGATTGGAGCTCTTCGTTGGTCGATTGCAACTCCTCGTTGGTCGATTTGAGTTCATCGTTGGTGGCCTGCTGTTCTTCGATGGTGGCTTGCAGGCTTTCCCTGGCGTAGGCGAGTTCGTACTCCAGTTCCCCGACGAGCAGCGCTTCGGCCGATGGCGGACTTTGCTTGCCCTGGCCTTTGCCCCGGCCTAGTTTGGCGGCGGGTGTGCGCGCCGGTTGGCCGGACCCGGCGACATCCTGAAAGCTCACCAGTAGCAGAGGCTCGCCGGTCTTGATGCCGGCCGCTGCATGTTGTCCAGGCAGCAGCCGCACGCTGAAGCTCACCTTGGTGAGGCGGCCATCGATCTTCATCGAGACTTCGCGGTCGAGTGTCGGCTCCGCTTTTTTTGCCGCATTGAGGATGGCCGCGCGCAAGTCCAGTTCGAGTCCCTCGCGCACCATCTTGATCACATTGTTGCTAACCGGGCCGGGAGCCGGGCGCAGGTATCGGCCGGTGTCGCCATGCACGAAGAGGATGTCGCCCTTGGCGTCGGTGGTTACCGAGGCCGGCGCGTAGGTCTGCAGCAGCGCGCGATGGCTCAGCTCGCCGATGCTGACTGTGCTGCCGGCGTTCGGTCGGCCAAGCTCCGCCGCAGCCGCTGTTCGCGCAGCTTTCCCGGCGGCCTGAAGCCGCGGGTCGATAACTCCGGAGTTCGTGGCTGCATCCTTATGCAGGGCCCGGTAGAACTTCCACCTGCGATCGAGCACCGAAAACCGATCCGGGTTGCTGGTGATGCTCTCCGAGGGGGACAGGAACAGCACCCCGTCGGGCTTGAGGGCGTAGTGAAAAATGAGGATCAGCCGGTTCTGCAGTTCCGGCTCGAGATAAATCATCAGGTTGCGGCAACTGAGCAGGTCGAGTTTGGTGAAAGGCGGGTCCTTGACCACGTTATGTACGGCGAACACCACCACATCGCGAATCTCCTTCTTGACCTTGTAACCTCCATCGTTGCCTTGGTCCTTGGTGAAGAAGCGGCGCAGGCGCTCCGGGGTCACGTCCTGGGCGATGTTGGCGGGGTAGCGGCCGACCCGCGCCACGGCTATGTCGTCCTCGTCGAGGTCGGTGGCGTAGATCTGGATATTCAATTCCGCCTCTTGCCTCGCCTTGATCCCGTCCATCAACTCTAGGAGCACCATGGCAATCGAATAGACTTCCTCGCCGGTGGAGCAGCCGGCCACCCAGACCCGGAGTGTGTAGCCGTCGGGTTTGCCCGCCAGCAGCGGCGGCAGAATGGTTTGTTTCAGCGCGACGAAGGCGTCCGGGTCGCGGAAAAAACTGGTGACGTTGATCAGCAGTTCGTGGAACAGCGCCTGCACCTCGGCGCGATTCTCCTTCAGGTAGCGCGCATAGACTGCGGTACTCTCGATGTTGTGCTTCAGCATGCGCCGCTGGATGCGACGGCCGATGGTGCTCTTCTTGTAGAGGGAGAAATCGTGGCCGGTGACGCTGCGCACTTGCAGCAATATCTGGTTTATGCCGCTTATGATTGCCTCGGTTGAGATGGCAAGCACTTTCTGTCTGAGCGGCGATTGACGGATAACTTCTTTGAGCATCGCCGGCATTTGCTCGGCCGGCAGAATATGGGTGGCGGCGCCGGCCGCGATGGCGCTTTTCGGCATGCCGTCGAATTTGGCGGTGGAGGGCTCCTGCACCATGCAGATGCCCCCGGCGCCGAGGATGGCGCGCAGCCCCAGCGTGCCGTCGCTGGCAGTGCCCGAGAGGACGATGCCGATGGCTTTTTCCGCCTGATCGTCGGCCAGCGAGCGCATGAAGGCATCAATCGGCAGGCGTTGCCCGTGCGCCAGCTCCGGCATGGAGAGCTGCAATACCCGATTCAGTATGCTCAACTCGCGGTTGGGCGGAATGACGTAGACGCGATTGGGTTCTACCCGGGTCTGATCGAGGACTTGCACCACCGGCATGGTGGTGCTGCGTTGCAGGATTTCCGTCAGCAGACTTTCATGGCTCGGGTCCAGATGCGGTATCAGCACGAAGGCCATGCCGGTGTCTACCGGGCATGCGCGGAAAAAATGGTCGAAGGCCTCCAGCCCGCCTGCCGACGCACCTATTCCAACAATGGGGAAGTCGTCAACAACCGCTTCCGGCGAGCCATCCACGACTGCCCCGCCCCCCGGGGGGGGCTGCTCGCCATGCTCCGTCGCTGGTTTGGCTGATGCCTTGCCGGGGTCGCTTGCTATGGATTGTCTGGTTGCCATGAACATCTCTTTGTGTGAGATTGACGCGTCTATCTGGTCATGCTACGCCTGATCAAAGGGCAAGTGAAAAAAAACTGGTTACCGAGATCGACAAAGTGCTCCCTACCGAGCGAGCGATTCCCGGGGGTGGAAAGGTAAAGTTTCACTCGCTTGTCAGCACGTTCCCATCTGGCACTGTGTCTGAGTACGAAGGTGCAGCTTTTCTTGTCTGGATGGGGCGGCACATCGCTGGTCGTTCGAGGGATCCACGCCGTCGTCTCTTCATTCAGATATTCTCTGCGCTAGAAGGCGGGTTGGCGGATAAAGGTGTTCAAGGCGCCCGCCGTAACAGGTGGGATTGAGTTTTCTGTCGTTCGTCCGGCCAAAGAGGAGTGGGCAAATGAAATCGATCTGGTCGCAGGTCTGCATGGCGGTTGTACTGGGCCTGGTATCCCAGGCGGGTGCGGTCGCACAATCGTTCCCCACCCGGCCCGTGAAATTGAACGTGACCACGACGCCGGCCACCGCTGCCGATATCGTGGCACGACTGCTTGGGCAGCGATTGACCGAGAGTTGGGGGCAAGCCGTTGTGATCGAGAACCAGGCCGGTGCCGCCGGCAGCATCGGCGCGGCCGCAGTCGCGAAGGCGCCGCCTGACGGGCACACGCTGCTCGTGGGATACGTCAACCATGCCATCAATCCCAGCCTGTATCGGGATATCCCATTCGACATCATCAAGGACTTCAAGCCCATCGTGCGCGTGGCCGTGGCGCCGCTGGTCATTCTTGCGCATCCGTCATTTCCGGCCAACAACATCCCGGAACTGATCGCTCTGGCCAAGTCGCGCGGCAAGGCGAACCAGATTTTTTACGGTTCCGCGGGAAGCGGCAGCATCCTGCACCTGGCTTTCGAACTGCTCATGGCGCAGTCTGCGATCGGCATGACGCACACCCCGTACAAGGCGGCCTCGCAGATGACGGCTGACCTGCTCGGCAACCAGATTCCGCTCGCCTCCCTGGCGGTGGCGACAGGGCTTCCGTTGATCGCATCCGGCAAGCTGAAAGCGCTGGCGGTGACCAGCGCGAAACGCTCCTCCAACCTGCCCAACGTGCCCGCCGTCGCGGAGTCCGGACTGGAGGGGTACGACGTGTCAGCCTGGAACGGGCTGCTGGCGCCGGCCAATACGCCGGATGCGATTATCGAAAAAATTCACGCCGACGTGCGGCGGGTGGCCCAGACCAGGGAGTTTGCCGAGTTGTTGAGCAAACAAGGCATGGATGTCGCGCTGTTGAATCCCGGCGAATTCCGCGCGTTCTTTGCGTCCGAGGTGGTGAAATGGACGAAGCTGGTGAAAGACACCGGCGTGAAAGTCGACTAAGCGGCGACTCGACAGGCGTTCCACTTCAGCTCTCATCCCTTATCGACCAGCGCTGGCTTTTCGGAGAAAAAATGGATTTCAATCTATCGCAGGACCTGCTTGATCTGCAGCAACGCACGCGGCGCTTCATCGCGGAAGAAATCATTCCCATGGAGGGCGACAAGCGCTGCACGCCGCATGGCCCGACCCCGGCATTGCGCCAGGAACTCGTCGCCAAGGCCCGCGCGGCAGGCCTGTTGACGCCGCACGGCCCCAAGGAGATGGGCGGCATGGCGTTGAGCCATGTGGCCAAGGCGGTGGTGTTCGAGGAGTCGGGTTACTCGCCGCTTGGCCCGACCGCGATGAACGTGCATGCGCCCGACGAAGGCAATATCCACCTCATGCACGCCGTGGCTTCCAAGGCGCACCAGGAGCGCTGGCTGCGCCCGCAGGTGGAGGGCAAAACGCGCTCCTGCTTTGCCATGACCGAGCCGGCACCCGGTGCCGGTGCCGACCCGTCGATGATGATGACCATGGCGGTGAAGGATGGCAACGACTATGTGATCAACGGCACCAAGTGGTTCATCACCGGCGCAGACGGCGCCAGCTACGTCATCATCATGGCGCGCATGGAGGACGGCTCGGCCACCATGTTCCTGTCGGACATGGACCGCCCGGGAATCAAGATCGTTCGGCAAATGGACTCCATGGACTCCTGCTTTGCCGGCGGCCATTGCGTGGTGGAGTTCAAGGACCTGCGCGTGCCGGCCAGCGACGTCCTGGGCGAGGTGGGCAAGGGCTTTCGCTATGCCCAGGTGCGCCTGGCGCCGGCGCGGCTGACCCATTGCATGCGCTGGCTCGGACAGGCACGGCGCGCCAACGATGCAGCGCTCGCCTATGCGCGCACGCGCCAGGCCTTCGGCAAATCCCTTGGGGAGCATGAAGGCGTGGGGTTCATGCTGGCCGACAACGCCATCGACATGCAGACCGCGCGGCTGCACATCTGGCACACGGCGTGGATGCTGGATGAGGGCCACCGCTGCAATTTCGAATCCAGCCGTGCCAAGGTGGTGGCCTCGGAGGCGCTGTGGCGCATCGTCGACAAGAGCGTGCAGATCCTCGGTGGACAGGGCGTCACGGGTGAAAGCATTGCCATGCGCATCTTCATGGACATGCGCGCTTTCAGGATCTACGACGGCCCGAGCGAAGTGCACCGCTGGAGCATGGCGCGCAAGCTGCTGAGCGAAAAGGGCGCGCAGTAATGTCGGGGAGCGACGCCGGGAGCGGGACGGAGCTCGATGTTGCCGCACTGGAGGGCTATCTACGAAAAGAGGGCCTGGCCGGTGCCACGCCAGCACGCGCAAAGCGACTGACCGGCGGACAGTCCAACCCCACCTACCTGATCGACAGCGGCGACAGGCGCTACGTGCTGCGCAAGCAACCGCCGGGAAAGCTGCTGCCTTCGGCGCACGCAGTCGACCGCGAATACCGCGTCATGAAGGCGCTGGGCTCGCAGGACATCCCGGTTCCCCGCATGTACGCCTACTGTACCGATGCCGGCGTCGTCGGCACGCCGTTTTATCTCATGGAATTCATGGATGGCCGGATCCTGCTGGATCCGTCGCTGCCCGGCTTCGCTGCAAGTGAGCGGGGCGCCATTTACGCCGAGATGAACCGGCTAATCGCCCAACTGCATAAGGTCAATCCTGCTGCTGCAAGCCTCGGTGACTTCGGCAAGCCCGGCAACTACTTCGCGCGCCAGATCACGCGCTGGACGAGGCAGTACAAAGAGTCCGCCACGGAGGCGATTGCCGCGATGGATGGCCTGATGGAATGGCTTCCCGCGCACATTCCGCCCGGTGACGAGACCTGCCTGGTGCATGGCGACTATCGCATCGACAACCTGGTGTTCGACAAGCGAGAGGCGCGCGTCATCGCCATCCTCGACTGGGAACTGGCGACGCTGGGCCACCCGCTGGCGGATTTTTCCTATCACTGCATGGCCTGGCATATTCCCGCCACCCTGTGGCGCGGCATCGGCGGGCTGGACCTGCCGGCCCTGGGCATACCGACCGAGGCAGAGTACGTCGATCAGTACTGCAGGCAAACCGGGCGGGACGGGATCGCGAACTGGGATTTCTATATCGCCTACAACCTGTTCCGGATCGCCGCCATCCTGCAGGGTATTGCGCACCGGGCGCTGTCGGGCAATGCCAATGCCGACGATGCCGTCGAGATGGGACGTCGCGCGCGCCCGTTGGCAGCGCTGGGATGGGAGCGCGCCCAGCGCATGATGCAGCACTGAACGACGCCCCCCCTGCAACATTGGGGGTGCTGCGACGATAGTTGGCCCGCTGCGACGATAGTTAGCCCGCTGCGACGATAGTTAGCCCGTTAACTCAAGTAAACTGCGCCAACAGCTCAACCGAAGGCACGCGATGCACACTGCTCGAACCGGACTCCGCTCAAGGACGATCCTTGCAATACTGACAATTACAGGACTGCTTCATTATCACGCGGGAATCGGGCAGGAATATCCTGTCAAATCCATCCGCATGGTGGTGCCCTTCGCCACGGGCAGCACCACCGATACGCTGGCGCGCTTCATGGGCGACCGCCTGTCCAAGGCGCTGGGCCAGCAGGTGCTGATAGACAACCGGGCCGGGGCGGGCGGCAACGTCGGCACGGAGATCGTCGCGAAGTCGGCGCCCGATGGCTACACGCTAGTGACTGCACCGAGCAGCCTGGCAATCAATGCTGCCTTGACGCCAAACCTTCCGTTCGATGCGGTTCGTGACCTGTCGCCGATTGCGCTCATCGGCGCCGCCCCGCTCATCATCGTCGCGCATCCGGGCCTGCAGGCCAATACCGTCACAGAGCTGATTGCACTGGCTCGGGCAAAACCGGGGCAGCTGAATTACGCATCCGGCGGCAGTGGCAGCCCCAGCCACCTGGCGCTGGAGCTGTTCAAAAGCATGGGCGGCGTGGACATCGTGCACATTCCCTTCAAGGGGGGGGGCACGCTGCTCAATTCGGTGATGTCCGGTGAAATCCAGCTCACGCCAAGCGGACTGCTGATCGCCATCCCGCTGATCAAGGCGGGGCGGCTCAAGGCCATTGCCGTGACCGGCCCCAAACGCGTCTCGGTGGCCCCCGATGTACCGACAGTAGGGGAGTCCGGCTTGCCCGGTTATTCCGTGAGCGGCTGGTGGGGCATCCTGGCGCCCGCAAAAACACCGGCGCCGATCATTCGCCGGCTCAACCAGGAAGTGGCGCGCGCGCTCGCGGCCCCCGACATGCGCGAGCGGCTGGCGGCGGACGGCATCGAGCCGGGGGGCGGCCCCGCCGAGGAATTCGGCGCGATGATTCAACACGAGATCGCCACCTGGACCCGGGTGGTCAAGGTCGCCGGCATCAAGGCGGATTAGGTCCCACCGGTACGGACCGGCGATTGCCGGTTCGTCAACATCAGGAGCGAATCAATTGAGCGCAGGCAGAGACAAGCGCGCGCAGGGAAGAATCGCGGTCGACATTGGCGGCACCTTCACGGACATCATTTGCTGTCCGGAAGGACGTGCGCCGATCGCCCGCAAGGTGCTGTCCACGCCCGAGAATTACGCGCGCTCGGTCATTGACGCCCTGAAGGTGTTGATCGCCTCGGAGGGCCTGGCCCCGGAGTCGGTGGGCCTGTTCGTCCATGCCACCACAGTGGCCACCAACGCGGTGCTCGAACGCAAAGGTGCCACCGCAGCGTTGCTGACCACCAAGGGCTTTCGCGACGTGCTGGAGATCGGGCGCCTCCGGCTGCCCGTGCTCTACGACCTCACCTGGCGGAAACCCCCGGCGCTGATCCCGCGCCATCGCGTCTATGAAGTCGCCGAGCGCATGGATGCCAGCGGCAAGATCGACACCGCGGTTTCCCTGGACACGGTTCGCGCGGTGCTGAAGGAAGCCATCACCGCGGGTGTCAATTCGGTCGCAGTGTCGTTCCTGCACAGTTATGCCAATCCGGAGCACGAGGAATCGGTCGCCCGGCTGATCAAGGCGGAGTTCCCCGGCGTGCATGTGTCGCAGTCGGCAGACCTCGTACGCGAGATCCGCGAGTTCGAGCGCACCAGCACGGCGGTGGTCGATGCCTACGTCAAGCCGGTGGTGCATCGTTACCTGTCGTCCCTGGAGACCGGTGTCAAGGCGCAGGGCGTCGAGGCGCCCATCCTGCTCATGCAGTCGAGTGGCGGCCTGATGGACCTGCGCACGGCGGCCGAGCAGCCGGTGCACCTGCTGGAGTCCGGCCCCGCAGCGGGCGTTGTCGGCGTGAACCATGCGGCTGGCCTCGCGGGCATCCCCAACGTCCTGTCCTTCGACATGGGCGGCACGACGGCCAAGGCGGCGCTGGTGGAGGAGGGTGAATATCATCGCTCGGGCGAGTTCGAGGTCGGTGGCGAGATTTCCGCCGCCAGCCGCGTGCTGCGGGGTGGCGGTTACCTGATCCGGCTGCCGGTGATCGATGTCGCCGAGGTCGGCACCGGCGGCGGCAGCATTGCCTGGCTCGATGGCGGCGGCGCGCTGCAGGTCGGCCCCAAGAGCGCCGGCGCGTCGCCAGGGCCGGTTTGCTACGGCCTGGGAGGCACCGAGCCTACAGTCACCGATGCCAACGTGGTCCTGGGTTACCTCGACCCGGATGCCATCGGCCGCGGCATCCTGAAGCCCGACCCTGATGGCGCCTGGCGAGCCATCGAGCAACGCATTGCCAAGCCCACTGGGATGACCGTCGAGAAAGCTGCCCACGCCATTCATACGATCGCCAACGCCACCATGATGCGGGCGTTGCGCGCGGTGTCGACCGAGCGTGGCCGCGATCTGCGCCTCTTCACGCTCTACGCCTTCGGCGGCAGCGGCCCGGTTCACGGGGCGAACCTCGCCCAGGCGCTGCGCATGCCCGAGGCGGTCATCCCGCGCTTTCCGGGCCTCTTCAGTGCCTACGGCCTGCTCACGGCCAAGGTGGAAGCGCGTCGCGTGCAGACTTTCCTGCGTCGCCTGGCCGAGGTGGACACCACCGAGCTGGAGCGCCAATACGAGCGCATCGCGGGCGACTCCGTTGCTTCGTTGCTGGAGCAAGGCTATTCGCGCGAGCAGGTGCGCGTGCGGCGTTTCGCCGACCTGCGCTACGTGGGCCAGCAGTATGAGCTGCTGGTCTGCCTGCCCGATGTGTACTCGCCTTCGTCGGCACCCGCGTTGTTGGAAGAAGCCTTCGGCGCGGAGCATCGACGTACCTATGGTTACCTGAACGCCCAACCGGTACAGATCGTCAACCTGCGCGCGGTTGCCGCGGTCAGCGAAGGATTCGTTCCGCCGGCCGGTCAGGCGCGCGCCGATTATCGACCGGACAAGCCAAGCCGCCCGGTGTATTTCGCCGATGCCGGCGAGCGCCGCGCCGTCGATGTGATCACGCGCGGCGATCTGTCGTCGCCCCGCACCGGGCCGCTGCTCATCGAGGAGTTCGACACGACAACGGTGGTGCCGGCTGGCGCGCGCGCAGCGCTGGACGGACAGGGGCAGATCCGCATCGACCTGCGCGCAGCCGGCGGAGGAAAGGACACCCCATGAATAAGAATCAGGACGGAAAAAGCGCCCCCTTCGACCTCATCACCTTCGAAGTGCTGCGCAACGCATTGGCGGCTGCGGCCGACGAAATGGCGTTGATGGTGATGCGCAGCGCGCGCTCGAGCGTGGTGCGCGAGCTGCTGGATTTCGCGGCAGCCTTGTGCGACCGCGAGGGACGGCTCATTGCACAGGGCCTGTCGCTGCCGCTGCATCTGGGCTCCATCCCCGATGCCATCCAGGTGGTGCGCAAACGCTTCGGCGAGACGTTTGCGCCGGGCGACCTGATCATTCTCAACGACCCGTACCACGGCGGCATGCACCTGCCGGACATCTTCATGTTCAAGCCGATCTTCTTCGAGGAGCGGCTGGAGGGTTTCGCGGTGGTAGTGGCGCACCATGCCGACATCGGCGGCCGCGTGCCCGGCGGCGGCGCCGCCGACTCCACCGAGATATTCCAGGAAGGGCTGCGACTGCCACCCTTGAAGCTGCATGTGGCCGGCGTCCCCGATGAAGCGGTATACGACCTGATCAAGCTCAACGTGCGCGTGCCCGACACCGTGATGGGCGACCTGGGGGCACAGGTGGCCGGCTGCATGGCGGGGGAGCATGGATTGCAGGCGCTGATGCAGCATTACGGCGCCGCGGAGTTTCATGCCTACGTCGACGAAATCCTCGACTATTCGGAGCGCGTGACCCGCCAGGAAATCGCCCACTGGCCGGACGGCGATTACGAATTCACTGACTATGAGGATCACGACGGCCGCCAGGCCGTGCTGGTGCCGGTGAAGGTGCGCGTGGAGATTCGCGGTGACCGGGTGCGCTTCGACTTCGCCGGATCATCGCCGCAGGTGAAAGGTGCCATCAACTGCACCCCGTCGTTCGCGCGTTCCGCCGTGTACATCGCGGTGCGCTCGCTGATGCGCACGCCGGTGCCGAACAACGAGGGCTGCTTCCGGCCCATCGAAATCGTGCTGCCCGAGGGCTCGATCTTCAATCCGAAGCCGCCGGCCGCGGTCGCCGCGCGCGGCGTGCTCGGCTATCGCATCCTGGATGCGATCTTCGGCGCCATGGCCAAGGCGCTCCCGAAGCAGGTTCCAGCGGCGGGCGACGGCGGCATCAGCGGCATTCGCATCGGCGGCTACCACGCCAACGGCGGGGCCTTCCAGTTCAACGACATCATCTGCGGCAGCTGGGGGGCGGGGGCCTCCGGCGACGGCGGCGAGGGCGTGGCGCATATTGCCACCAACATTTCGAACCAACCGGTGGAAATCCTCGAAGCGGAAAACCCGGTGCGGGTGCTGGACTACGGCTTCGTTTCCGACTCGGGTGGCGCCGGACGCCATCGTGGGGGTCTGGCGCTGCAGCGCCACCTCGAGTTCGCGGGCAGCGAGGCGGTGCTGCAGGTGCGCACGCATCGACGCGACGTGCCGCCCTACGGGCTCGAAGGTGGTGAGCCCGGCTCGACCTCGCAGACCTACCTCTGGCGCGATGGACGGGAGACCCTGCTCGAGACGAAGATCACCATGGCCATCCAGAAGGGCGACCGCATCCGTCATGTCACGGCGGGCGGCGGCGGATTTGGCGAGCCGCTGGAGCGCGACCCGCAGGCGGTGGTCGTCGATATCCGCAATGAAAAGATGACCCGCGACTATGCGGCACGCAAATACGGCGTAGTGATCCCGCCCGGAGAATTGCATGTGGACGCCGGGGCAACCGCAAGCCTGCGCGAGCGGTTGCGGGCAGAGCGCAAAGCGACGGCCGGCACGGCCGCCGCGACCAGCAAGGCTTGAGAAAACTCCGAACAAGGGGGCCTGCCCCCTTGTAAATCCCCCGACTTCAGTAGGAAGCTTGTCATGGCTTTCCCATCTTTCGGGACTTAATCAGCGCTTCTTTTAAGGAGACAAACAGGCATGGGCACGACCAGGAATCTGGCACAGTTCGCGGTAGACACGCGCTACGCAGCGATTCCGGCGGCGGTGCGCGAGCGCGGCAAGCATGCGATCGTCGATGCCATCGGAACGCTGCTGGCGGGTATCGATGAGGAGTCGGTGCGACAGGTGCGCAAGCTCGCCGAGCGCGAGACCCGCGCAGGGCAGGCCAGCGTGCTCGGCACGCCGCTGCGGCTGGCCGCCTCTGGCGCCGCCATGGCCAACGGCGCCGCGGCGCATGCGCTCGACTATGACAGCATCAGCCTGACCGTCAGCGGCTTCATTGCCTCGCCGGTCCTGTTCGCGGCCCTCGCCGTGGCCGAAGAAGAGGGCGGTGTCAGCGGAGAGCGCCTGCTGGAAGCCTTCATCGTCGGTTGGGAAGTCGAGGCGGCCATCGCTCGCGGTCTCGGCGTGCACCACTACGCCAAGGGCTGGCACTCGACCTCCACGCTGGCGCATTTCGGAGCGGCTGTCGCGGTAGGCAAGCTGCTCGGCTTCAATACCCTGCAAATGCAATACGCCATCGGCACGGCTGCGGCGGAAGCCTCCGGCATGCGCACCATGATCGGCAACATGCTCAACCCTTTCCATCTGGGCAAGGCAGCCAGAAACGGGGTCGTCGCCGGACGGCTGGTGCAGGCGGGCTTCACCGCAAACCCTGACGTCCTCGAGGTCGGCTGGGGCTTCTGCGAGGTCTTCAATGGCGCCGGGAACTTCGACCTCGCGGCCATGACTGCCTCCATCGGCGCACCCTACGACCTGGTCGACCCCGGACTGGTGATCAAGGTCTACCCCTGCTGCGGCCTGGTGCACTCGGCGCTGGACGGCGTGCTGGACCTTGTCACCCGCAACGATGTGCGCCCGAACCAGGTGAAACAGATGACGATCGCCGTTCATGAACTGGTGCCCAAGACCATGCGCTTCGACCAACCGGCCACCGGCTACGAAGCCAAGTTCTCGACGCCGTTCTGCGTCGCCACCGCTCTGAGCGAGCGCAGTGTGCGGCTGTCCCACTTCACCGACGAGCGCGCGCGCGACCCGGCGCAGGTATCGCTCATGGGCAAGGTTCGCATGGTGGTGCATCCCGAGCTGCACGGCAACGACACCTTCCTGCTCAAGGAGTTCACGGACGTGGAGATCGAGCTGACGGATGGACGCAAGCTCAGCCAGCGCGTGCCGCGCATCGGAAATCGGGGAAGCCGGGACCGGCCGGTGACGCTGGCCGACCTGGAGGGGAAGTTCATGGACTGCGCGTCATCCTTCCCGGACGCCGCGGGGGCACGCCAGACCTTTGACAAACTGGCCCGCCTGGAGGGCTTGGTGGACGTGGGGCAGATATCCGTCAGCTTGCAAAAATAGTCTTTTTTTGCGGTTTTCACGTTGTACTTTGTGCTCCCGAGTTTTGCGGGTATCCTTGCCCGCCGTAATGCGGCGCGCAAGAATCTTTTAACAGGCAATTGCATGCAGGTCATATGATTGCCGACGCGCCGGTGGCCGGCCCGGCGAGATCGCATGACCAGGAGGGGGGGAGGCAACATGTCCGAAGACGTATTGAAGGAAATCAGCGGTGCCCCGGCGCCGAACCGGAGCACGGGCACACGCATCCTGGAAGTGGTCTGTGCGGCGCTCCTGGCCTTATTGGTCATTGTGCTATTCGTCCAGGTATTTGCACGCTATGCCTTGAACGATCCTCCAGAGTGGACGGAAGAACTCGGACGCACGCTGTTTGCGTATGTGACCTTCATGGCTGCCGCGTTGGCCATCCAGCGCAACACCCATCTCAAGATCGATACGCTGGTCAAGATGATGCCGGAGACGCTGCAGACCTGGATCCGCGTCTTGACCTCCTTGTGCGCCATCGCGTTCCTCTGCGTGGTGCTCTGGTACAGCAACATCATGCTGCCCCGCCTGGCCTTCCAGCCGCTGGCTGCGATGCCGTTCCTGTCCAAGGCGTGGTTTTTTGCGGCCGTTCCTGTCGGCTGTGCGCTGATGCTGATCTATGAGCTGAATGTGCTCTGGCGCGAAGGGCGCCAACTCCTGGGCGCGCCGGCGAAGGACTCGGAATCATGTTGACATTGCTGTTTGCGGTTTTTATCGTCCTGCTGGCCCTGGGGCTGGACCTCTTTTCTGCCATGGGTCTAGCCAGCTTTATCTACCTGCTGGCTGCGCAGTCGGGGTCTATGCCTCTACCTCTGACGTTGATTCCCCAGCAATTGATGGCGGGAGTAGATTCCTTTCCGCTATTGGCCGTGCCGATGTTTCTGCTGGCAGGAGAACTGATGACGCGCGGTGGCGTGACCAATCGCTTGGTAGCCTTCGCCGGCGTGCTGGTCGGACATGTCCGCGGCGGGCTCGCCCAGGTTTCCATCGTGACCAACGTCATCATGGCGGGCATGAGCGGCAGCGCCGTCGCGGATGCCGCGTCGACTGGCGCCGTGCTGATCCCCGGCATGATCAAGCGCGGTTATACACCGGCCTATGCGGCGGCAGTGATTGCCTCTGCGGCGACCATCGGCCCGATCATTCCCCCCAGCCTGATGTTCGTGGTGTTGGGCTCCATGGTGAGCGTTTCGGTGGGGCAGCTGTTTGCAGCCGGCATCCTGCCCGGCCTGATCATGGCATTGGCGATGATGCTGGTGGTGTACCGGGATGCGATCAAGCAGAACATGCCAGTGGAGGCGCGCGCCACGCTGCCAGAATTCTGGAAGGCGATACGCGAAGCCGCATTGCCGCTGGGCATGCCCGTGGTCGTACTGGGCACGATCCTGACCGGCTTTGCAACGCCGACCGAGGCCTCCGTCATCGCGGTTGTTTACGGCTTTATTCTCGGGGTCATCATTTATCGTGAGATCAAGTGGGGTGACCTGATCGAGATCTTCGCGACCGTCGCCATGACCTCCGCTGCGGTGATGGTGACCGTTGCAGTCTCGCAGCTCTTCGGCTGGATCACCACCGCGGAAGGGCTGGGCAAGCTCCTCGGTGCCTGGTTGACGACGATCACCAACGAACCCTGGGTGTTTCTCCTGATCGTGAACATCGTGGTCCTGATCCTGGGCATGTTCATGGAGCCCATTCCCATCATGATACTTACCGTGCCGATCCTGTTCCCAGTGGCCAATCAGCTGGGCATCAACTCCGTGCATTTCGGAGTGGTGATTGTGCTCAACCTGATGATCGGATCACTGACACCACCGATCGGCATCAATATATTCGTGACTTCGGCCATCAGCAAGGCACCGGTCATGGCCGTTGCCCGGGCCTGCATGGGCTTCATCTGGATCCTGATCATCGTGCTTGCCCTGATCACCTATTTCCCGCAGCTCGTGTTGTGGATTCCGCAAATGCTGTACCAGTGAGATAATCGCAAAGCTAGGGGGGCGCAGTACGCGCGCCCCCGACCAGCCTGATTTGGCGGACTTCGTGCCGCAATGTTCGTGTAGTCCAATGACAAGGAGGTATTACGATGTTGTATTCTCAGAAAGCCCTGACTGGAGGAAGCATTCTCCGCACCTTGGGCCAATGGCTGCTGCCAGTAGCGGCCAGCCTTGCGCTCAGTCCTGCTTTCGCGCAGCAGCAGCAGGAACTGAAGTTCCGTTTTGCCACGGTACAGCAGCCTGGTATCTACCTTGACGGCATCACCAAGTTCACCAAGCTGATGAACGAGCGCACCAAGGGCAAGGTCACGATCGAGGTCTTCTGCTGCAACCAGTTGGGCGGCGAGCGCCAGATCATGGACGGCGTAAAACTGGGAACCATCGGCATGGGTTCGATCGGTGCAACCGGCTCCCCGATCTATGACCTTCTGTTCATGCCCTTCCTGTTCCGCGACCTCGAGCATGCGTTGAAAGTTGTGAACGGCCCGGTTGGCTCGAAGTGGCAGGACGACTTCCACAAGCAGACTGGCGTTCGCCAGATTGGCTACTTGATCAACGGCTCACGTATTTTCCTCACCAACAAGCGCATGCTGAATACCCCTGAGGATGCCAAGGGTATGAAGATTCGCGCGCCTGAAATTCCCGTGATCGTCTCGTCGCTGCGCGCCCTCGGTGCGAGCCCGGTGGTGATCGCCGCGCCGGAGCTCTACACCGCGCTGCAGCAGGGGACCGCGGACGGCTGGGAAGGCCCGCTCGCTTTCATGGCTGACAACAAGCACTGGGAAGTCGCGAAGAACCTGGCGTTGGTGGAGTGGATCTTCAACATCACCAACACCATCATCAATGATGAAATCTGGCAGAAGATGACGCCAGAGACGCAAAAGATCGCGCGCGAAGCCTGGAAGGAAGTCGCCGTCGAGATAACGGAGAAGGAGTGGGCGAAGCAGGGCGATCTGGCGGAAACGTTCCGCAAGAATGGCGTCACGGTGGCAAAGCCTGCCGTCAAGCCGTTCCAGGACGCCACCAAGGACGTGTGGAAGCAGTTTGCGCCGAAAGTCTGGGGCAATGGCGTCTACGAAAAGATTCAGGCAACAAAGTAATCCGCATCATACGAGCGGTGCCGGCAGCCATGCCGGCACCGCTTTTTTATTGGCTGTCTTAGATCCGCTTGCAAAATTCATTTTGTAAGCGCCGATTTAGGGGAGCATGAGGGGATGCATCCCTCATATTGAAACCGATCCTTGGAAGGAACATCATGCTGACACCAGCGCAACTCAAGAAAGCCTTGAAGGAACATTTCGACGCCGAGCTGGCGCGGGACGTGCAATGGATCTGCGACACCGTGACCGAGGATGCCGAGTACCACGTCATCGGCCCGTGCTATCCCGACGATCCGGTGAAGAAGAAGGCCACCGCACAGGGGCGCGAAGCGGTCCGCCAGCTGTGGATCAATTACTTCAAGAATTTTTCCAGCTACGCAATCCAGTGCGACGAGAAGGACATGTTCCCGCTGGCTGGCGAGAACAATGAGAATCTCATCTTTGCACGCGTGAGCATCACGGCAACCCCCGCCAATGATTTTGAGGGCTTTCCCGCAGGCAAGCCTTTCAGCTACAAGACCGGCGCGCTGTGCACCTTCGACGACCAGGGCAAGCTGACCATGGAGACCGTGTTCGGCAGTCTGGGGCAGGTGCTGATGGACTTCCGTCGCATGCGGGAGTTCCTGGCTGAATCTGCTTCGGCGACCACGTCGAAGTGAAAGGCTCTGCGCCCGCAGGCAGCGATGCCATGGCCATCCCAAGGCGGCTGGTCGGGAAGATTGCGATCATTACCGGCGCAGCGCGCGGCATTGGCGCTGCGGCCGCGAGGCGCCTCGCGGCCGAAGGCGCAAGCGTCGCGGTCACCGACATCAACCTGGCCGGAGCCACAGCAACCGCCGCGGCCATTGTCGAGAATGGCGGGACCGCCAGGGCTTACGCCATCGACGTGACGCAGCGAGCCAGTGTCGGGGACGTGGTAAAAGCCGTGGCCGCTGATTTCGGACGCATCGACATCCTGGTCAACAACGCAGCGGTCGGCAAGCCGGTGGCCTTCCTCGATACCAGCGACGCGGATTTACAGCGCGTGCTCAACGTCAATCTCTCCGGCGTGTTCATGGTTGGACAGGAAGTCGCGCGCATTATGGCGAAGCAGGGCGGCGGCCGCATCGTCAATGTGGCGTCACTGGCGGCGCACACCGGTAACGACCTTCAATCGGCCTACGCCGCAGCCAAGGGCGGCGTCGTGGCGCTGACCCGCGTCATGGCCTTCGAGCTTGCGCCACTGGGAATTTGCGTGAATGCACTGTCACCGGGGCCGATCGAGACAGAACTTGCGACGGCGATGCTCACGCCCGCCACGCGGCGCGCGCGGGAGGTGCGGGTGCCTATGGGCCGGATTGGTCTGCCCGATGAGGTGGCCGCGGCGATTGCGTTCCTCGCATCTCCGGACGCTTCTTACGTCAATGGCACCGTGCTCGTCATCGACGGTGGCTTGTTGATGGGCGGGATCCGGGAGTAAGTCGCCAAAAGAGGTGGCGGACGACCGAATCCCGGCGCCTGCGCTGAAGGCGCTGCCGGACTGGAGAATAACGAAGCTTCGGCGTCACTGACCGGTTTGCTGGCCGGACGAAGTCTCCGGCCGAAAACCCTCGCCCAGAGACTACTTGGGGAGTTTCTTTGCCGCCGCTTCTGACTGTGGGCGAAAGCCGGTAACCCAGCTACCTGAGCGTCGGTCAAGACAAACTGCGCAACGCCATGATGCAAAGCGACCGCTGCGGCCGGTTTTCACAAGTTTCGTCCCGGGACGTATGCGGCAAGATGAGCAAAGGGGATTCACAGGATGGGGTCCAGAGTCTAGGTTGGGGTGGGAAATGCAATTTCAGCTAGGTTCGTTAGCATAGCCGGAGACGCGGCTTTTGTCCCGCTTTTTCTCCCTTTATGCCTATGAATTTGCGGCATTCCCCTGCGCGGAAAAATTGTGCAGCGCGACGTAAACGCTCCACCCTGGCCTCGAAAACGACAACGAGCGCCATTGCAGGTTCATCCCAGAGGCCGCGGTATGATCAGTCCACCAACGATACGTAGCGAAGCGAAAACCCCGCATGACCGCTCCAAACAGCCTTGATACCGTGGCGTTCGATGCCAACGCGAGTTCGGAGCACGCATTCATGGGCGCCGCACTGGATCTTGCGACGCAGGCCGCAGCCTGCGGCGAAGTCCCTGTCGGTGCTATCGTGGTCTTCGAAGGGCGAATCATCGGTCGTGGCTTCAACGCGCCCATCTCCCGGCATGACCCGACCGCACACGCGGAAATCCTGGCGCTGCGTGAAGCAGCGGTGCACATGGGAAATTACCGTCTCGTCGGTTGCAGCCTTTTTGTGACGCTGGAACCTTGCGTGATGTGCGCGGGCGCGATCATGCACGCACGCCTGCAAAGACTGGCCTTCGGTGCTGCCGATCCGAAGACCGGTGCCTGCGGCAGCGTGGTGAACCTGTTCTCGGAGGCCAGGCTCAATCACCACACGACCGTGACCGGTGGCCTGCGCGAAGCCGAGTGCGGCACGATGCTGTCCTCCTTCTTTCGCGCACGCCGTGCCGCGCAGGATGCAACGCCGGGACGCGATAGTGCCTAGCATCGAGATTTCCATTCCAGCGCAGACACTGCGGTTGCTCGACGACGAAGGGACCCCCATTCGTGATTACGCGGTGTCCACAGCGAAGAAAGGCGTGGGCGAGCAGAGTGGCAGCTACTGCACCCCGCGTGGCCGCCACCTTATTCGCGCCAAGATCGGCTCGGGGCAGGCGCAAAACACCGTATTCGTTCGTCGCCGTCCTACCGGCGAGATCTGGTCACCAGCGCTTGCCGCACAATTTCCGGGGCGCGACTGGATACTGACGCGCATCCTTTGGCTGTCGGGCCGCGAACCGGGGTTCAACCGCATGGGTTCGGTCGATACCATGCGCCGGTTCATCTACATCCACGGCAGCCCCGATAGCGTGCCCATGGGCACGCCGGGCTCGATCGGCTGTATCCGCATGCGCAACGTCGATATCATTGATCTGTACGAGCGCGTCACACCGGGCATTGCAGTGGCGATCATCGACTGATATCAATTGCTGCGTTGATGTCAGTATGACAAAGGTCTATAGACCAGAATTGATCATAATGAATGCCTAGAATAGGGCACTGATTCCCGCCTCATCGGGACGCTCTAGCACGCCTTTCTCGGTGATCAGCGCAGTGATGAGCGCAGCCGGCGTGACGTCGAAGGCAGGATTCCTTGTCGCCACGCCTTGTGGCGCCCAGCGCGTCGCGCCGTACCCGGTCACCTCGTCGCCATGCCGCTCCTCGATGGGAATCCCGTTGCCATCCGGTGTGCCGCGATCAATGGTGGAAAGCGGCGCAGCAACGTAGAAGGGCAGGCGGTGATGCGCCGCCAGCACCGCAAGACCATAGGTGCCGATCTTGTTCGCTGTATCGCCATTGGCGGCGATGCGGTCGGCACCCACAATCACCAGGTCAACCTGCCCGGTTTTCATCAGGTGGGCGGCCATGTTGTCGGTGACCAGCGTGACCGGTATGCGTTCCTGCACCATCTCCCAGGCGGTCAGGCGCGCCCCTTGCAGGAAGGGTCGCGTTTCATTGGCGATTACTGAGACGGACTTGCCCTGGTCGCGGGCCGAGCGCACCACGCCCAATGCGGTCCCGTGTCCGGCCGTTGCCAGCGCTCCCGCATTGCAGTGGGTCATGATGCGCGCACCATCGGGCACCAGAGCGGCACCCGCGTGTCCCATCGCCTTGTTCGCCGCGATATCGGCTCTGTAAATCGCGTGGGCCGCAGCAACCAGGCGCGACGCGGCATCAGTGGCGCTCATCGACTTGCAGCGTGCCAGTTCATCGCGCATGCGCTCGAGCGCCCAGAAAAGATTGACCGCGGTCGGCCGACTGGCTGCAAGCAGCGCGAAGGCCGCCTCAAGCGCCGACGCGAAAGCAATCGGGTTTTGCGTGCATTGCCGGCGCGCTTCGAGGGCGATGCCAAATGCGGCGGCACAGCCGATGGCAGGTGCGCCGCGCACGACCATGGTGCGAATTGCCTCTGCGACTGCGGCGGCCGAGTTGCAGCGAATGGTCGTGAAGCGCTGTGGAAGCACGCGCTGGTCGATGAGTTCCAGGCCCCCGTCCGACCAGGCCAGCGTCTGCACGACGACCCGTTCGTCCGAAGCCTGATTATTGGCGTTGCCGACATTTTTCGTCATGTTGGATGAATCCCCATTGATACCCTAGTATAAGAGGGCAAATGTCATTGCAAGCCCACGCAAGATCGACCAGCGAGCCACTTCATGCATTCCTGCCCGAGCGTTGCCTTACTCGATTGGTCTGGCGCCAAGTCCATGGCCCAGCCTGTGCGCAGAACGGTTTTCGTCGTGGAGCAGGGCGTGCCCGTCGAGCTGGAATGGGACGAGTGGGACGAGCGCTCAATGCATGCCATTGCAACGCTCGACGGCAAGGTCGTGGGCACCGGCAGACTGCTTCCCGCCGACGATAGAGGAACGGTACGCATCGGACGCATGGCCGTGATGCAAGAGTTCAGGGGCCAGGGCATCGGTGCTGCAATTCTCGCCGCGCTGCTGGCGTGCGCGCGGGAGCAGCGGGCCCGTGAAGCCCTGCTGCATGCGCAGTCCTACGTTGCCGCGTTCTATCGCGGCTTTGGATTCATCGAGCGTGGTGACGAGTTTTTGGAGGCAGGGATTGCGCACGTCGAAATGACATTGACTCTTGCAGCGCGGACGCCAGGGTGATTCTTCGAGTGTCGAACAATCAGTGTTTGCGGGCTCGCGCCGCAGTGAACCGGTATCTCAGCTCGCCGGCGGTGCTGCCGTCACGGGCATAGGTGCGCTCGGCAAAGTCGACTATGCTGGCCGCGTTAATGCGAACCACCGTCGAGCAACGGGTGCCATAGTCGCCGGCGATGATGCGCAGCGACGACAGGCTGCGCTCCCAGGCGGGGTCCTTGTCGCTCTTGGGCAACTCCTGTTCGGCGGCTGGGACGGTGTCGTTCATGATGTCGAGGTAATGGTCGTCATCGAAGGGCAATGACAAGTGCTCCTGTAGGCGCTGGCGCCCCTTCACGACTTTGGGCCAGGGCGTATCGAGCAGGTGATTGGCGAGGCCATGCACCCCCGGTTGCACTTCGACCGCGCCGCCGGCCTCTTCCTGGTTGGAGTAGAAGTACAGATCGGTGCCGTCGCTGGCGAGCAAACAGAAGCCGGCATAGTCGGCTCCGGTCGCCTGCAATGCCTTGGTAAATCGTTTGGCCGACTGGCGCCCTTCGAGGAACCGGGCCACCAATTCACCGCGCGACGGCCCGCCGGGGCGAGCGCCGGGCGATCCGCGAAAATTCGTCAATGCCGCGAAGCGCCCTGTGACGCTGACCCCGAGCCAGGTACCCCCCGCCTGCAGGTCGCGCCCGGCGAGGATCGCGGGCTTGTCATCCCAGAAGCCCGCCGGGCGGGCAGGGCGCGCGTAATACTCGTCACGATTGGCGGCCACCAGCAGCGGTACGCCGGGAACAACGCGATACGCAAATAAAATGAGGCACATGCGGTGCTACGGTGCGCAGGCGCCTGCACAGGGAGCGCCCCATGCGGATGGGGGTTGCCTCATGCCGCGGCCTTCACATCCAGCGGTTCGAACCATTCAAGGGTGCGGTTCGTGCCATCCGGCAGGAATTGCACGAACGCGGCGTTCTGCATGGCTGCTTCCATGTGGCGCTCGAACCCGGCACGATCGTCGATGCCAGCGTAAGTTTCCATCCAGGTGGGGGCCCCATGGGCGACGCTGTCGCTCGAGGTACGTTCTTGGGCACGCTCGATCCGGCGCGAAAGCGACCCGCGGATGCCGGTTCGCGCGTGAAGGTCATTCATCAGTTCAGCGACGGCCTTGCCCGCGTGCGGCAAGCGCTCGGTGCGGACTCGGTAGTACACATGGCAGGTTGCCGCTCTGCGTTCGGACCCGCGCGCCAGTTCGGGAAAGTTCACGGAATCGCGTAGGGCAGCGGTCGAAATGCGAGCAGCGGCCCATCGAGGCTGCGCAAGTGCACGCGCGAGGCCTCCGCGCTGGCGCGTTGCACCACGGCAAGCACGTCGGTTCCTCCCAGCGGGGAGGGCGCGGCGCTGGCCACCATGCCGTTGGACTGACCCTCGACGTCTTCCCCGAAAAGCTCCTCCCCCGGGAATGCCTCGGCCGCCACATTGGCCAGGTACAGGCGGCGCTTCACCTTGCCCAGGTGCTGCGTGCGCGCGACGATCTCCTGACCGGGATAGCAACCCTTCTTGAAGCTCACGCCACCGATCAATTCCATATTGGCCATCTGCGGGACGAATTGTTCCTGCGTGGGCAACCCCACGAATGCAATCCCGTTGCAAATATCCGTCCAGTCCCAGGCGCTCGCGCCAACCGGGCGCAACCCTTGGGCCAAGAGCGGCCATGCTGCAGCCGCCGCTTCGGCGGGGATCCCGACCAACCAACGATCGCCGGGCAGCGAAAGAATGGCGCCGCCGTCGGCAAGGGGCACGACCCCCTGGGGTACCGTGGGCAGCACGCCAAAGGCGCCTCGCAGTACTTCAGCCGCTTGCGGGCCGGCGGCGCCCAGCAGGGCCACTGGCTCCGAAAGATCAGCAACGCTCACCTTGGAGCGCAACACGAACATGCGAAGGCGCTTGTGGATGGCGGGGAGGACGTCGCGCCGCAGCATCATGCGCCATGCCTCGCCGTTCTTCCAGGCGACGAAGGAGGCCAGCATGCGCCCCTTGGGCGTGCAATAGCTGCCGTAGGTGCTAGTCCCCGCCAGCGACTTCAGGTCGCAACTCAGCTGGTTTTGCAGGAATTCCGTGGCGTCCGCGCCGGCAAATTCGAGCACGCCGAAATGCGACAAGTCGGCGATGATTTTTCCTTCAGCCAGCGTGGCAAGTTCCTCAACGGGGTTGCCGAAGTCACGCACCACCCCGTCGGCAATCTTGGCGCCCAATCGCGCCAGTGTGGGTTCTAGGGTCGGATTCATGAGTGATGATCGTCGATCGCGGGAAACTGCGTGAATGGGCGCGCTATTATAGCGGCAGCATTTCACCCTTTCCCCACCCCAATTGAAGCAGGCTCGATTGATCACCGGTACCTTCCTCGCGCCTGTTGCAGGCTGGACACTCATCTGATGCGTACCCTCAAGTTCGGGGTGCTCGTCATGCTCCTTGCCATTGCCTATCTGGCCTGGAGTGCGCTGGGTTCAGTGCCGCTGGCTTCCCCGACGGTGGAGTTTTCCATCCAGCGGGGTAGCTCGCTGCGGGCAGCGACGCGACAGATGGTCGATACGGGCATTGCACTGTCGTCCTGGCAGTTCAACCTGCTGGCGCGCCTGAGTGGCATGGACACCAATATCAAGGCTGGAAGCTACGCGGTTTCACAGGGAATCACGCCCTGGCAGATCTTGCGCAAATTGACGCAGGGTGATTTCACCCAGGTTGAAGTGGTATTCATCGAGGGCTGGACGGTGCGACAACTGCGCGCGGCGCTCGACGCGCACCCATCGGTGCGGCACGACACCCGGGGCATGTCCGACCCCGAGATCATGGAAAAACTGGGGGCTTCCGACCGCGCGGCCGAGGGCTGGTTCTTCCCGAACACCTACCTGTTCGGCAAGGGAGAAAGCGACCTTGCAATCCTCGCCCGGGCCCATCGTGCGATGCAGAAGCAGCTAGAATCGGTGTGGATGCAAAGAGCCGCCGATTCCCCGTTGCAAAGTCCCTACGAGGCCCTGATCCTGGCCTCCATCGTCGAGAAAGAAACCGGGCGCGGCGAGGATCGCGGGCAGATTGCCGGCGTATTCACCAACCGGTTGCGTATAGGGATGCGCCTGCAGACGGACCCGACCGTGATCTACGGTCTTGGCAGCAAATTCGACGGCAACCTGCGCAAGCGCGACCTTGTGACGGACACGCCTCACAATACCTATACGCGCGACGGTCTTCCACCCAGCCCGATTGCCATACCGGGCCTCGCGTCGCTGCGTGCCGCGGTCAAACCGGACAAGACCGACGCGCTTTTCTTTGTGGCCAGGGGGGACGGTTCCAGCGAGTTCTCGCGTAGCCTAGACCAGCACAACCGGGCGGTCGCCCGTTACCAGCGCGCCGGAGCAAAACCATGAACCAAGGAAGGGGCAAGTTCATCACGCTTGAGGGTGTGGACGGCGCTGGCAAGAGCACCCACCTCGCATGGCTTGCGGAACGCGTGCGCCAGCGCGACATCGAAGTCGTTGTTACGCGGGAACCCGGGGGGACACCGTTGGGCGAACAGTTGCGCACGCTCGTCCTTGGCGAGCCGATGCACATCGAAACCGAGACATTGCTCATGTTCGCCGCCCGCAGAGAACACCTGGAAAGGGTGATCTACCCGTCGCTGGCAGCCGGGAAATGGGTAATTTCCGACCGCTTTACCGATGCCACCTTCGCTTATCAAGGGGGTGGGCGGGAAATGGACCCCAGGCGCATCGAGACTCTGGAAACCTGGGTGCAGGGAGAGTTCCAGCCGGATCTGACGCTGGTCTTCGACGTACCGACCGACGTGGCAGCGCGGCGCCGCGGCGCGCGGGATCTCGAGGGTGAAAGCACATCGTCGGGCGCACCGGCCCAGGCCTCTCGCGACCGGTTCGAGCAGCAGAACCGGGCATTTTTCGAGCGCGTACGCGACGGCTACCTTCGACGCGCGGCGCAGTTTCCCCAGCGGATGAAGATTCTGGATGCCAATCGTCCCCTTGCCGATATTCAAGTAATACTAGAGAATATTGTTTCAAGTATTTAATATTAAATGATTAATGATTGGCAATTTGATGCATGGAGGGCGCTACCGAAGCAGGGCGGCAAGCTGCCGCATGCCTTGCTGATGATCGGTCGCCCTGGCCTGGGAAAGTCCTTGCTGGCGGATACCTTTGCCAAATCACTGCTGTGCGAATCGCGTGACGAGCATGGGTTGCCTTGCGAGGTCTGCCAGGCCTGCAACTGGTTTTCCCAGGGCAACCACCCCGATTTTCGACGCCTCCAGCCCGAAAGCATGGTGCCGGAGAGCGAGGACGAAACGCCCACCAAGAAGGAAAAGAAGAAGAGCGACCAGATCAAGATTGAACAGGTGAGGGCGACCGAGAGCTTTCTGGCGATCGGCACGCACCGGGGCGGGGCGCGCGTCATCCTGATCGACCCCGCTGACGCTATGAACGCGGCGGCGCAAAGCGCGCTGCTGAAAAATCTCGAGGAACCTCCGCCAGACACGCACTATCTGTTGGTGACCAGCAGGCCACAGCGCTTGCTGGCAACCATTCGCAGCCGCTGTATGGTCATGCCGGTAGCGACGCCGGACCCCCAAGCGGCTGCCAAGTGGTTGAAAGCGCAAGGTATAGACGAACCTGAATTGGCCCTGGCCGGGGCGGCAGGCGCGCCTTTGGCAGTGCTTTCTGCTGCGCAATTAGAGCCCAAGCGACGGGAGTTCCTCAATCGGCTGGCCGCTGCGTCCTTCGATCCTCTGGCGCTGGCTCAGAGTTGTGACACCGTTGCGCCGGCCGTTGTCGTGGGCTGGCTGCAGCGCTGGGTGTACGACTTGCTGGCCACACACATGGCGGGTCGAGCGCGTTACAACCTTGAGGCTCAGGCTGCCATTGAGAAAATTTGTCGTCCATTGGATCCAGCGGCGCTGGCAGGACTGATGCGGCGGCTTGGCGAGGCGCGGGCACTCGCCCAGCATCCGCTCAATGCGCGCCTGTTTTTCGAAGACCTGTTGCTGCAATATCGCACCGTGGCAGGTCGACCGGTCGTACAGGCGGGCTGAGTGCTGGTCGACTCCCATTGCCACCTCGACTTTCCCGACTACGCGGGAAAGCTCGATGCCATTCAGGCGGAGATGCGCGCGCGCCACGTCACCCATGCGCTATGCATCAGTGTCAATCTGACGGGTTTTCCGGATGTCCTGAAACTCGCCGAGGACCATGCCAACTTCTATGCCACGGTGGGCGTCCATCCGGACCAGTTGCCGGATGTTCCGGGCGCTTCGGCCAGCGTGGAACACCTGGTTTCGCTCTCTCGCCACGATAAGGTGGTCGCGATCGGGGAAACCGGACTCGATTACCACTGGGTAAAGGGTGACGCGGAGTGGCAGCGCGAACGCTTTCGGGTGCATATCCGCGCCGCACGCGATTGTGGAAAACCTCTGGTCATTCACACTCGCGACGCTGCTGAAGACACGCTGCGCATCATGCGGGAGGAGGGTGCCGATAAGGCCGGGGGCGTCATGCACTGTTTTACCGAGACACTTGAGACCGCCCTCGCCGCCATAGAACTCAATTTTTTGATTTCGTTTTCAGGGATCGTGACATTCAAGAATGCCGTCGCGCTAAAGGCGGTGGCGCAAGCCCTGCCGTTGGATCGCCTGTTGATCGAGACCGACTCCCCGTTCCTTGCGCCCATTCCACACCGAGGCAAGACCAATCAACCGGCTTACGTCAGTCATGTAGCCGAGGAACTGGCTCGTCTCAAGGGGGTGACGGTGGAGGAGGTTGGCAGCGTCACCAGCGCCAATTTCAGCCGGCTTTTCGGGATTGACCTGGGCGTCGGGGTCTCGTAGCTTGAGCAGGTGCAGCGTGAAGGTGGCGCAAAACTTCGGGCGGTTCCTGCTGCTGTGGTTTCTGGTAATCGGCTCGTCTTCCGGGCAGACAATCCTCGAGCGGTTGCTGCTCGCTGCCCAGGACAATAACCTCGACATGGTGCGGGAGACCGTTGGGCGCGGGATGCCGGTTGATACGGTGGACTCGGCAGGTAACTCCCTGCTGATGATCGCTGCGCGCCACGGACATGTACAAATGGCGCGCCTACTGTTGAATTCAAAGGCTAGTCTCCAGCATCGCAATGCCTTCGGGGATACGCCCCTGATGTTTGCCGCCATCGGCGGCAGCCTGGATGTCGCCCGCCTGTTGGTCGACCGGGGCGCCCAGGTGAACCATCCGGGCTGGACGGCGCTGCACTATTGCGCGGCTGGCGGCAAGGTCGAGATGTGCCAGTTTCTCTTGGACAAGGAGGCCGATATCGACGCGCGCTCGCCCAACGGCACCACGCCGCTGATGATGGCAGTCCGAGAAGGCCACTTCGAGGTGGTGAAACTGCTGGTCTGGGAGGTTGCGGATGTCACCGCCAAGAATGATGATGGCGCCACAGCCCTGATCTGGGCAAGACGGGCCATGCGGGAAGACATAGTCTCCTTGTTGCAGCAGGCAGGCGCTCGGGAATAAGCCAGTTGGCAGACTCTGATGGGATCCCTGCGGCTGGTTTGGGCCACCTGCATAACTTTACATAATATACATTATGCGCTATTTTTATACGGTAGATAATTACAATATATTACCTAGAAACAGGTATCTATAAAGTCTACTTCAAGTTGAATCTCTAATCTTACTTCAGGGTAAATCGCCCCTGGTCAGGTTTCAGCGTCCGCCATTGGCCCGCAACAGGGCGAACTCCTTCGCCAGTTTGGGATCCAGATGGACTAAGTTCTCCGCGATGACATCCAGATCGTTAGGTGAACCCGTCCGAAGCAAGAGCTCGCCAAGTCCAAACCACGCAAGGGCCAGGTCGGGTGAAATTTTCAAAGCCTCCCGAAATGCCGATTCGGCCCGATCCGGCTCCCCATTTTCCTTGAATGCCTCGCCCATCAGGTAGCGCGTCACCCCGGACGTCGGATCCACTGCGGCTGCTCGCTGAAGCGTCCGCGAAGAGGCTCCGGGTTGACCGGCCCGGCGCTGCGCATCGGCCAGAATATTCCAACCGTCAATGTCTTCGGGGTCGATCGAGACGGCCCGCGACAAGGCCTGGATGGCGTCCGCATAGCGGGATTGCTGCACGAGGGCGTAGCCCAGCATGACCCACAAGTTGCCATTTGACGGGTCCCTGAGGAGCCGGTCTTGGGCGAATTTGGCCAAACCTGGCCAATCGCCCTTTTTTTGCATCTCAGTAATTGCCTGGGCGCTTTTGGTGTCCTCGCCACGCGACGCCAGCGCCGACGACAACAACGGAGTAATCGGGATGAAGGCCAGAGGACCTGCGCATCCTGAAACCAAGCCCGCAAAAACCAGTAGACCCGCCAGCCTGACCTTCATGCGGGCAACAACGCCAACACGTTCAACGCCCGCCAAGGCGGCATCGGTCGCTCAGACCTTGTTCTGGTACACGTAAGGCTGTTGCGCAACCGTGGACTCCTTGTCGCGCTGTTGCGTGTCGACATCCTGTGCCTTGTCCCACCACATGGCGCGTCCCTTTTTCTGCTCGTCGACGATGTGCGGCTTTTCCTGCAGGAGGTCGCGGATCATGCGCGTGACATCGGACTCGTAAGGCTTTGCCATTGATAATTTCCAGGGCAGAAATTGCGGGAATTTGAATTATAGTCCGTCGCAGGCAATCAACCCGCAGGAACGCATATGGCCGCAGGTATTCACGTGTCGACGCTGGGGGCCGCTGCAGCGGGAACCCTGGCAATCGGCGACAAGCCCGTCCACCGAATGGGCTTTGGCGCCATGCGCATCTGCGGCCCCTCGGTCTGGGGGCCGCCGAAGGATCACGTTACAGTCCGCAACGTGCTGCGGCGGGCCGTGGAACTCGGGGTCAACTTCATCGACACGGCCGACAGTTACGGTCCTGGGGTCAGCGAAGCCTTGATTGCGGAGGCGCTGCACCCCTATCCCGCAGGCCTGGTCATTGCAACCAAGGGCGGGCTGACTCGACCTGAGCCGCACGCCTGGAACCCGGACGGTCGCCCGGAGCACCTGCGTCAGGCGCTGGAAGGCAGCCTGAAACGTCTGAAAGTCGCGTGCATCGATCTGTACCAGTTGCATGAGCCGGATCCGGCCGTGCCGTATGCCGACTCAATCGGCGCGCTGGCCGACATGCAGCGCGCGGGCAAGATCCGCCACATCGGGATCTCCAATGTCTCAGTGGCGCAACTGGAGACGGCGCGGTGCATCGTGCCCATCGTCTCGGTCCAGAACAAGTACAACCTCGGCGATCGCAGCTCGGACGCCGTACTGGCCGCATGCGAACGCCAGGGCATCCCGTTCATGCCCTGGTATCCGATGGACGCCGGTCGCAGTCTCAAGTCGGATAAATTGAAACAGCTGGCGGCCGCGCGCGGCGTGAGCGCGGCGCAGATGGCCTTGGCGTGGTTGCTGTCGAAATCGCCGGCCATCCTGATGATCCCCGGCACGGGTTCGGTGGCGCACCTGGAGGAAAACATTGCCGCGGCAGCGCTCAAGCTGTCGGTCGAAGAGCTCGCCGTGTTGGCCTGAACACATCACAGCACAACAAGCTTCACCGACATCAACCGATCAGCCTTTAATCGATATCCATGTGATAACAATGCCTATTCCAGCGCACGTACCGCCGGCCCTTATCTACGATTTTGATCACTTCTCGTCGCCCGAAGTGGTGCGTGATCCGCACTTCGCGACGGCCAGGCGCCTGCACGGCGAAGCGCCGCCCATCTTTTATTCGCCACGCAACGGCGGGCTGTGGCTGGTGACGCGCTCGGAAATCGGGCTGGAGATCCTGCGCCAGACCGACAAGTTCTCCAACAATCCGGTATTCAACCGGGCCAAGCTGTTCGATCCGCCCATGTTGCCGGTGCAGTCCGACCCGCCCGAGCATACCGAGTTCCGCCGCATCCTAAATCCCAAGCTAACACCCGGCTCGGTCAATGCCTTGGAGCCCGGCATTCGCGAATGCGTGCGGGAAATCATCGATGAAATCCGCGCCAACGGTGGCTGCGAATTCGTCGAGGAAGTCGGCGAGCGTTTCTCGGTCACACTCTTCCTCAAGCTCGCCGGCGCGCCGCTGAGCGACCGTGCTGAACTGGTGCGCATGGCCATCAAGTACACCAAGAGCCCAGACTTCAATGACCGCCAGGACGCGATGACCGAGCTTGCCGCCTACCTCCAGGCCAAGTACAGGAACCGTCAAGTACATCCAGTCGACGACATGCTCACGCAACTGGCCACGGCCAAATTGTCGTTTCGCGAACTCACCGAATCCGAGCGCTCGGGGCTGGGCGTCATGCTGTTCCTCGCGGGCCTCGACACCGTGAAGTCGCTGCTGTCTTTTTTCGTCGCTTACCTGGCCAAGCATCCCGCACAGTACAAGCGCATCACCGACGACCCGGCCCTTATTCCAGCGGCCGTGGAAGAACTGCTGCGCGTGCACGGCATCGTCACGCTGGAGCGCGGCGCAACGCACGACTTCGAATATCGCGGCGTGCAGTTCCGGCGCGGCGATCGCATCGCCCTCCTCACCCAGGTCTTTGGCCTGGACGATCAGGCAGTAGACAACCCCTATGTGGTGGATTTCGACCGGCGCATCAGCCCGCACCTGATCTTTGGTGCCGGTCCGCATCGATGCATCGGTTCACACCTCGCCCGCATCGAAATCCGCGTCTTTCTCGAGGAGTGGTGCAAGGCCTTCCCGCTGCTCGGACTCAAGGACAATGCCGAAATAAAGACCGCCGGCGGCGTGGTGTGGGCGCCGACCGAACTACCGGTCGTCTGGCCAATCTGAAGGGCCGCACGGCCTGCTACGCAGGCTCGGCCGCGCTATCAGGCGCTAGCCCGCGAGCAAGTTCAGCCGGTGTGCACCGCGGGCTTGTGCGGCCGCGCGGCGAGCAGCGTCTGCGTGTAGGGATGCTGCGCGCCACCAATGATCTTTGCGGTCGGCCCGGTCTCGACGAACTTTCCCGATTGCATGACGGCGATGCGATCGCTCATGTGCGCCACCAGCGAGATGTCGTGCGAAATGAACAGCATTGCCAGGCCGTGATCGCGCTGCAGGCGCAGCAGCAGGTTCAGCACCTGCGCCTGGATCGACACATCCAGCGCCGAGGTCGGCTCATCGGCAATGATGAAATTCGGGTCGAGGCTCAGGGCGCGTGCAATGGCGACGCGCTGGCGCTGCCCCCCTGACAATTCGTGGGGGTAGGCTAGGCGGTGCGCTGCATTCAGCCCTACCTCCTCGAGTAACTGCACCATCCGCTTTTCCACCGCAGGACGCTCGAGCTTCAACACGTAGTGCAAGGGGGCTGCGAGGATGCGGTCAATCCGCATCAGCGGATCAAGCGACGAATATGGGTCCTGGTGCACGATCTGCATGCGCCTGCGAAACGACCGCAACGACGCCTGGTCGAGCGCGCGCACGTCGATGCCGTCAAAGCGCACGCTGCCCTCGGTCGGTTCTACCAGGCGCATCAGGCAGCGCGACAGCGTGCTCTTGCCGCAGCCGGACTCGCCCACGAGGCCCATGGTTTCGCCCGCAGCGATACTAAAGCTGACGCGATCCACGGCGTTGAAGGGCGCCCCGCCCGGCCCGCGCGCGCGATAGGTCTT
>CANJRC010000022.1 GCA_947476535.1 Betaproteobacteria bacterium | reverse complement strand
TAGGATTCGACCACGCGCTTGAGGATTTCATCCGAGATCGACAGCTCGCCCGTGTAGTCGGTGCTGGCCACCCACAAGCGCAGCACCTCGGCCCCCAGCGTGTCCGACACCTTCTGCGGCGCGATGACATTGCCCACGGATTTGGACATCTTGCGGCCCTGGCCGTCGACCACGAAGCCGTGCGTCAGCAGCCCCTTGTAGGGCGGCCTGCCCGCGAGCATGCAGCTCACCAGCAGCGAGGAATGGAACCAGCCGCGATGCTGGTCAGAGCCTTCGAGATAGAGGTCGGCTTGCGCATCATTGGAGTCGAGCAGCGCCGGATGCGAGCCCCGCATCACGGTCTGGAACGTCGAGCCCGAATCGAACCACACGTCCAGCGTGTCGCGGATCTTCTCGTAGTGCGCGGCATCGGCGCCCAGCAATTCGGCCGACTGCACCTGCTGCCAGGCTTCGATTCCGCCGGCCTCGACGCGCTTGGCAACCGCTTCGAGCAGTTCCATGGTGCGCGGGTGCAGCACCCCGGTTTCCTTGTGCACGAAGAACGGCATGGGCACGCCCCATTGCCGCTGGCGCGACAGCGTCCAGTCGGGGCGGTTGGCGATCATGCCGTGCAGGCGCGCCTTGCCCCACTCCGGGTAGAAGCGCGTGGCCTCGATACCGCGTAGTGCCGTGGTACGCAGCGACTCGGCGGGCTTGCGCCCCTGAAAACCCGGCACTTCTTCCATGCCGGCGAACCACTGCGTGGTGGCGCGGTAGATGATGGGCGTCTTGTGGCGCCAGCAATGCATGTAGCTGTGCACATAGCTGGCGGAAGCCATGAGGCAATCCGCCTCGTCGATCGTCTTCACGATCTGCGGATTGGCCTTCCAGATGTTGAGCCCGCCAAAGAGGGGCAGCGTCGATGCGTAGCGCCCGTCGCCCAACACCGGAGTGAGGATCTCGTCGTCCTTCATGCCGTAGTGGCGGCAGGACTGGAAGTCCTCGATGCCATAGGCCGGCGCGCTGTGCACGACGCCGGTGCCGGTGTCGAGCGTGACGTAGTCACCGAGGTACACCGGCGACACGCGGTCGTAGAACGGATGGCGGAAGTTGATGTTCTCCAGCGCCGCGCCCTTGCAGGTGGCGAGCTTTTCGCCGGTGGCGTCCCAACGCGCGAGCACGCTCTCCACGAGTTCGCTGGCGAGGATCACCAGGCCGCGCTCAGTCTTCACCAGGCTGTAGTCGTACTCGGGATGCGCGTTGAGCGCCTGGTTGGCAGGGATGGTCCACGGCGTGGTGGTCCAGATCACCATCCAGCCTTTTTCCGCCGGGAGCTGGGCGAGGCCGAAGGCCCGGGCGACCTTGTCGGGTTCGGCGAACGGAAAGCCGACATCGATGGCGAAGTCCTTCTTGTCGGCGTATTCGACCTCGGCCTCGGCCAGCGCCGAGCCGCAGTCGAAGCACCAGTTCACCGGCTTCAACCCGCGATAGACGTAACCCTTCTCGAGCAATTGCCCGAGGGCGCGGATTTCGTCGGCCTCATTGCGGTAGGCCATGGTCATGTACGGGTCGTCCCAGTCGCCCAGCACGCCGAGGCGCTTGAAGTCTTCCTTCTGCCGCGCGATCTGCTCGGTGGCGTAGGCGCGCGCGAGGCGCTGCGTCTGCTCGACGGGAATGCTCTTGCCGTGCGTCTTCTCGATCTGCACCTCGATGGGCATGCCGTGGCAGTCCCAGCCCGGCACGTAGGCCGCGTCGAAGCCGGCGAGCGTCTTCGACTTGACGATAATGTCTTTGAGGATCTTGTTGACCGCATGCCCGATGTGGATGTCGCCGTTGGCATACGGCGGGCCGTCGTGCAGCACGAACTTGGGGCGACCGGCAAAGGCGGCCCGGATCTGCGCGTAGAGCTTGCCCTCGTCCCAGGCCTTCACCCATAGCGGCTCGCGCTTGGCAAGATCACCGCGCATGGGAAAGGGCGTGTCCGGCAGGTTCAGTGTCTTGCGGTACTCCGAAGGCGCCTCGTTCTTGCGCCCGCCGCCCTTGCCCGTGTTTTCTTTGTTGGTTTCAGCCATTGCCCATTTCCAGAAGTATCTTGCGCGCGGCTTCACAATCGCCGGCAATCTTTTGTTTCAACGTATCGAGGTCAGGGAACTTCTCCTCGTCGCGGATCTTGTGCAGGAATTCCACGCGCACGTGACGACCATAGAGCTCACCGTCGAAGTCAAACACATGCACTTCGAGCAGCGGCGCCGCACCCGCCGCCTTGACGGTGGGACGCACGCCCAGGCTCGCCACGCCATTCCTTACGCCGCCCCCCTCGAAACCGGCACCGTGCAGTCGCACCGCAAAAATTCCCGTGAACGGCGCGCGGTTGTGCCGCAGCGGGATGTTGGCGGTGGCAAACCCGAGCTTACGCCCGAGCTTGTCGCCGTGCACCACGCGTCCGCTGATGGTGTAGCTGCGACCGAGCAGCACACCCGCGGTCTTCAGGTCGCCCGCCAGCAACGCATCGCGCACGGCGGAGCTCGCCACGCGGGCATTCGCGTGAAGCACTTCGGGCATCACCTCCACCGCAAAGCCGTGATGCGCGCCCAACTGCCTGAGCAGCGCCACATCGCCGGCACGCCGGGCGCCAAAGCGAAAATCACCGCCCACCAACACCCAGCGCGCCGCGAGCGTTCCCACCAGCACGCGCTCGACGAAGGCTTCGGCGGGCAAGGAAGCGAAGGCGCGCGTGAAGCGCGCGATGTGCGTGCGCTCAACGCCGTACGTTGCCAGCGCCTCGAGCTTCTCACGCAACGACGTCAGGCGCGTCGGCGCCTGTCCCGGCGCGAACAACTCGCGGGGGTGCGGCTCGAAGGTCAGTACGCAAGGGGACAATGCGTGGGCCTTCGCTGCTGCGCGCAAGCGCGCCAGCATGGCCTGGTGGCCCACATGCACACCGTCGAAATTGCCGATGGTCACGGCGGAGAAGGGCATGGCGCGCGCGCGTGGAGAAGCCGCACCGGAACCGGTCGGTCCTGATGCTGGCGAGATTGCTGCGAGGCCGCGTGTTACCAGCATGGCGTCATGACCATGGCGTTGGGAGCATGCTTGGGCTTTCGGACTGCCAGCGAAGACCCCGGGAGCGACTCCAGGGGTTGTTCCGCAAAGTCCTGAATTATAGCGATTTTCCGGCCAAGAATCACCCTGGGTAGGGTGCCGGTCCAGGCTGCGGCGTGGCTGCTTTTGCAGGCGGCGGCACCCTCGCTCATGGCCGGGCCGGCGCCTGCAGCAGAGTCGGCCCGGCTAGGTCAGGGCCAAGCCGTACCCGGGGCTCAGTTCAGGCGCGCCGCCGACTGCTTGAGATCGACCACCTTGCCGTGCATTTCGCCGGCATCGGGCGCGTTGGGACGGCGGCGCAGGTAGTTCTGCAAATCGGACAGGGCGGGCCGGAAACACTCGAGTTTCTCGTAGATGATGCCGCGGTCGCGCAGTTCCTCGACCGCCTCGGGCATCACCAACAGGATGCGATGCATCACCGCCAGCGCCTGCTCGTACTGCGAGGCCTGCATGTAGATGCCCTTGAGGTTGCGCAACATGCGCGTGACGATCTGGCGCGGCGTGGCGGCTTCCAGGAACGGCGCCAGCGAGGCGCGGCTGGCATCCTGCGCCGGCATGACCGTGGCGAGGCGCTGGCGCAGTTCTGCCTCCGATTGCGCCTCCCCGCCCAAGAACGGATCGAGCACCAGCTGGCCGCGCTCCATGTTGATCTTCACCAGGAAATGCCCGGGAAAGGACACGCCCTTCAGTTCGAGGCCGAGGCGCTGCCCCACTTCGAGATACAGCACCGAGAGCGTGATCGGGATGCCGATCCGCCGCTCCAGCACCTGGTTGAGATAGCTGTTGCGCGGGTCGTAGTAGTCGGTGACATTGCCCGAGAAATTGAGCTCGGTGAACAAGGTGTAGTTGAGCGCCTGCAGCTTCTGCGCCGGGAAGGCATCCTCGGATACGCGTCGTTTCGCCTTGGTGGCGATGTCATCGATGCTGGCGATGCAACCCGCGACGTCCAGCCCCGGGTAGGCGTCCTGCGAGAGCAGCAGGCTTGCGCGCGCAAGATCGAATTGGTCGCGCGACACCAGTTCGGCAAACTGATCTAGGTAGGGGCTCATGGACCGGCACTCACGTCATCGACTCAGGCAACACTGTCAGGCAACTCGCCGAGAAAAATCGGCAATACGAAAACCCAACATCCACAGCAGGGCGAAATACACGCCGCCGCCCAGTGCAACAAGGCCGGCCAGCGCCGCAACGCGCACCCCGCCGGCGCTGGCGAGCCACCATTGTTCGGGACCCATGGCGAACCAGATTACCGCCGCCATTCCCGCCAGTGCAAGCGCAATCTTGCCACTGAATTTGAGCCAACCCGGCTGTGGCTGGAAAAAATTGTGCCGCCGCAATTGCCGGTACAGCATCAGCGCATTGAGGCACGCAGCCAGGCCGATGGACAAGGCCAGACCCGCATGCCCGAGCGGCAGGATGAACAGCGCATTGAGCACCTGCGTCATGGCCAGCGTGAACAAGGCGATGCGCACCGGCGTGCGAATGTTCTGGCGCGCATAAAAGCCCGGCGCCAGCACCTTCACCAGGATCAGGCCGGTGAGCCCGACGCTGTAGGCCATCAGGGCCTGACGCGTCATCCACACGTCGTTGGCGGAAAACTGCCCGTAGTGGAACAGTGTCGTCACCAGCGGCACCGACAGGATCGCCAGCGCCACCGAGGATGGCAGCGCGAAGATCAGCGTCAGTCGCAGGCCCCAATCGAGCAGCCGAGAATATTCGGTGATGTTGTCGGAGGCGTGATAGCGCGACAGGCTGGGCAGCAGCACGGTCCCCAGCGCCACCCCGAGCAGCCCGGTGGGGAATTCCATCAGCCGGTCGGCGTAATACAACCAGGACACGCTGCCCGATTGCAGGAATGAGGCGAAGATGGTGTTGATGATGAGGCTCAACTGGCTCACCGACACACCCAGCGCGGCAGGCGCCATGAGGAGCAGGATCCTGCGCACGCCCGGGTCTGACCACACCAGATCGAATCGCGGCAGCATGCCGACGCGCGTCAATGCCGGCACCTGCAGGGCGAGTTGCAGCACGCCCCCGGCGAACACACCCCAGGCGAGCGCCATCACCGGCGGATCGACATAGGGGGCGACGAAGGCCGCACTGGTGATCATGGCCACGTTGAGCAGTGACGGCGTCACCGCCGGAATGGCGAAGCGGCTCCAAGTATTAAGGATGCCACCCGCGAAGGAAACCAGGGAAATGAACAACACGTACGGGAAGGTGACGCGCAACATGGCCACCGTGAGCTCGGCCCTCTCCCCTGAAAAACCGGGAGCCGTGACATAGATGATCCAGGGCGCGAGCAGGATACCCAGCGCGCTGACCACCATGAGCGAGAGCGCCAGCAGCGTGGCGGTGCGATCGACCAGGAGTCGCGTATCGTCTTCGCCGCGCTGCGTTCGGTACTCCGAGAGCACCGGCACGAAGGCCTGCGCGAAGGCGCCCTCGGCGAAAAGCCTGCGCAGCAGGTTGGGGATGCGGAAGGCCACGAAGAACGCGTCGGTGGCGATCCCCGCACCGAACGCTCGGGCAATCACCGCGTCCCTTATGAACCCCAGGATGCGCGACACCAGCGTCATGCTGCTGACCGTGGCCAGGGCGGCCAGCAGGCTCTTCTTGGGGGGATTCATCGGGGGATTATAAGAGCGCCTAACAGAATTGCTGATAGGCGCCCTGATATAGGGGGAGCGCGAGGGGATGTATCCCCTCGCATTGTTAGGAACTCTAAGAGGCCATTGCCCAAGTACCGGCATGCCCCCCCTGTCCTTGGGGCCATTCCGGGGACAATCCACGGCCCCCCCGGTGGGGAGAAGCACCTGCCGATTTCTGCGCGCCCGGGCAATTCCGTGCCCCCAACCCCCAAACACCTCCCGGCACTTGCCACTGGCAGTATCGCCGGCTATACTAGCGAGCTTCGTTTTTTACGCTTACCCGCAATACTTTCGCGCTGAACATTTTCACGCTGAACATTCGCGACATCAAGGGACACCACAGACCATGGCCAATACCGCAGGCGCACGCAAGCGCTCAAGGCAATCCGAAAAGCGTCGCCAGCACAATGCCGGGCAGCGCTCGACCTTGCGCACCGCCATCAAGGGCGTGCAGAAAGCCATCCTCGCCGGCGACAAAGCCGCGGCGATGAAGATCTACCAGGAGTCGATGAGCGTTGTCGATCGCATCGCCGACAAGCGCATCATCCACAAGAACAAGGCAGCCCGCCACAAGAGCCGCCTCGCCGCGCAGATCAAGGCAATGGCCGCTGCGGCCTGATCGAGGCGAAGCCCTCTCCGCCCTGCCCATACGAACGAAGGGGCGGGATAAAAAAGGCGAACCTCGGTTCGCCTTTTTTAATTGCGCCCCCTCTAGCAGCTGCTGTCGCCGCCGCGGCACATCATTCTGAAGCGGCACCCGCTGCACGCCCCCCCTCGCCTGCCTCGTCCGCTCGCTTGGCGATGCGACCCGGCCGCACCTGCAGTTCATTGTCTTTGGCGAAATTGAGCAGGAACTTGTAGGCCATGGGCTCGATCTCCTCGAGCTCGATGGACACCAGCACGCATTTGACCCCGCCCGAATTGATCGGCTGCACGTAGGGCGAATACTCCATGCGATGCTCGGCGCCGAACGCCGACATGACGCCGCATAGGCGTTCGGCCCAATCACTTGGGCGAAATGGCTTGCCCTCATGGGTAATCCCGCGAATGACGACTTCCGAGGGTTTATCCGACACGGGGGCTGGCTGTTTGAGGAATGGGGGCCTGGGAGGATGGGGGCATGAACGGGAAAGGCCTGAATCCGAAGTGCCGAGCAATTCTAGCACCCGGATTTTTCACCTCTTTTTTCCACTCATGCCCGACTGCAAGGAGGGCAGTTTCATGCTGTTTGCATAATTTAGAGACAAAACGCACAAAGATCAGGGCCTTAGGTTGCCGAGTGAATGCCCCTATGCTATATCTCACCTAAATCCTTGTATTGGGAGGGGTATGCTACCGCCAACCACGCTGAAGTATGCGTTCCGCATTCGCACCCGCCACGGGCTGGTTGTGGATAACCTCGCCATTCATGGACGCGACGAAGCCGATGCCGAGCGTAAATTGCGCCAGATGTACCAGCATTGCGAGATCCTCGAATGCATCGTGGCGCACGGCTCCCGCAAGCAGGGCGTGATGAGCTTCGAAGACGTGGTGTCGCTGATTTCGAAGTAAGGGCCCCACGAGCAACCGCGCGTCATTCGTTGCTCTCGCTCACCGCCTGCGCCATTGCATCACTCTCGGGCTCCCTTACCACGGGCTCCACTTCCCAGAAACCGCTGTCGATCAATTCATCGAGCAAGGCCGCATAGTCCTTGGCGCCGCGGCTGTCCGGCGCGTGCGAGAAAATATCCTTGCCTTTGGCCGGGCTCTCGGCCACCGACACGTTCTCGGTGATTCGCGTCGTGCAAAGCTCGGCGCCGAAACGCTCGGATAGCTGGGCGGCGATATCGTGCGACATGCGACGCCGTGCATCGAAGCGCGTCAGGAGATAACGCCGCTCGACGCGATTCTTGAGCACGTGCTCGAGCGCGCGCAGCGTGTTCTCCAACTGCATGGCGCCACGCATGGCGAGAAAATCCGTGGAGATGGGAATCAACACGCGCTGTGCTGCGAACACACCCGAGAGGGAGAGCACGCCCAGCATCGGGCAGCAATCGATGAGCACCGGGCGCATCGCGGCGCCGGGCGCGCGCGCGTACGCTGCATCCAGCCCTTCGCGCAGTTGATTCAAGATGTGCGGCCCCTTGCCGTACATGGTGTCGACCTTGATCAGCTCGGAGTGCGCCGGAATTAATTCACCCGCCCCCCCGCCCAAGGCGACCGGACGCGCCAGCATGCGCAACGGTTGCGATGCGTCGTAGAAGGCGAACAGGCTGTCGGCGCTCGACGCAGCCGGGGCGAGAATGGATGACAGATGGGCCTGCGCATCGAGATCGACCAGCACCGGGGCGTGGCCGCTACGCGCCAGCGCGGCGCCCAGATTGAGCGAGGTGGTGGTCTTGCCGACCCCACCCTTCTGGTTGAATATGGTCAGGCGTGTGCGCATGCGCCGCCTCCCGCCCCTTTCCACCGATTTACCGTCTGATCGCAGCCGCCGGGTTGGGCTACCCCCCCCCCAGCCCAACCTAAGACATTGCCGCGATTGGATTTTTCCGGCGATTTTCGGCATTATTGCATACGGTGGCACGGGATTCTGTCCGGTGCCTTTTTTCATTTCGAAACTGCTTTCATTCAACGCGCCGTCAACCCCACCACAGGACGCACCGCCATGACCTCTTTGATGAATACCGTCACCCGCTTGCCGGTTCGCTTCACGCACGGCGAGGGCGTCTGGCTTTGGGACGACAAGGGCAAGAAGTATCTCGACGGATTCGCCGGCATCGCCGTCAACACGCTGGGGCACTCGCACCCGCGCTTCACCAAGATACTGCAGGACCAGGTCGCGCGACTCATCCACGTGAGCAACTACTTCCAGATCGGCGAGCTGGAGAAGATAGCCGACAAGGTCGTGTCCATCAGCGGCATGGAGAACGCCTTCTTCTGCAACTCCGGCTGCGAAGCCAACGAGGCGGCGATCAAGCTCGCCCGCCTGTACGGCCACCAGAAGGGCATCGACAACCCGGCCATCATCGTGATGGAAAACGCCTTTCACGGCCGCACGCTCGCCACGCTCTCGGCCACCGGCAACCGCAAGGCGCAGGCGGGTTTCGAGCCGCTGGTGACGGGCTTCGTTCGCGTGCCCTTCAATGACATCGCCAGCGTGCGCCAGGTTGCCGCCAACAACCGCAACGTCGTCGCCGTGCTGGTCGAGCCCATCCAGGGCGAAGGCGGCATCAACGTCGGCACCATGGAGTACCTGCGCACCCTGCGCGACATCTGCAACCAGCAGAATTGGCTGTTCATGCTCGATGAAGTGCAATGCGGCATCGGGCGCACCGGCCCCTGGTTCGTCTACCAGCATGCCAATGTGCTGCCGGATGTGCTCACCCTTGCCAAGGGCCTGGGCGGCGGCGTGCCCATCGGGGCGTGCCTCGCGCGCGGCGTCGCGGCGCAAGTCTTCAAGCCGGGCAATCACGGCACGACATTCGGCGGCAATCCGCTCGCGTGCGCGGCGGCGCTTGCGGTGCTCGAGATCGTCGAAGATGAAAAGCTACGCGAGAACGCCGATGCCATGGGCAAGGTAATCCGCGAAGCGCTCGCAAAGGAGTTCGGCGGCGTCAAGGGCGTGGTGGAGATCCGCGGCCACGGGCTCATGATCGGCATGGAACTCGATCGCCCCTGCTATGAGCTGATGGCCCAGGCACTGGATGTCGGGCTGCTGATCAACGTCACCGCGGACAACGTGGTCCGCATCGTGCCGTCGCTGATCATCACCGAGAGCGAGGCCCGCGAAATCGTCACGCGCCTCGCGCCCCTGGTGCACGCGATCCTGGCCAAGCCCCGCGTCGAGACCAAGTCCGCCAAGGGCTAGCCCGGGCGAGTCACCGATGCACACTCGGCACTACCTCCAGTTCAAGGACTTCTCCCGCGCGGAGTATGCGCACCTGTTCGCCCGCACAAAATGGATCAAGCAGCGCTTCAAGGCCTACCAGCGCTATTGGCCGCTGGAGGACCGCACGCTGGTGATGATTTTCGAGAAGCAGTCCACGCGCACGCGCCTGTCGTTCGAGGCCGGCATGCACCAGCTCGGGGGCGCGGCCATCTACCTGAACACGCGCGACTCGCAACTGGGTCGCGGCGAGCCGGTGGAGGATGCCGCCGAGGTCATCTCGCGCATGTGCGACATCGTCATGATCCGAACCTTCGAGCAGGACATCATCGAGCGTTTCGCCGCGCATTCGCGCGTGCCGGTGATCAACGGCCTCACCAACGAATACCATCCCTGCCAAATCCTCGCCGACATCTACACTTTCATTGAGCATCGCGGCGACATCAGCGGCAGGACCGTGGCCTGGATCGGCGACTCGAACAACGTCTGCAACACCTGGCTGCAGGCAGCCGAGGTCTTCGATTTCCAGGTGCGCGTATCCACGCCCCCGGGCTACGAAGTGGAACCCGAGCGCGCCGGCCTGCACGGCACCGGCCATTACCTACAGTTTGCCGATCCGATGGAAGCGGTGCAGGGCGCCGACCTGGTCACCACCGACGTGTGGACCAGCATGGGGTTCGAGGCCGAGAACGAGGAGCGCAAGCGCGACTTCGAGGACTGGCAGGTGGACGCCGACATGATGAGGGCGGCCAAAGCCGATGCCCTGTTCATGCATTGCCTGCCGGCGCACCGCGGCGAGGAAGTCGCGGCTGAAGTCATCGACGGCCCGCAAAGCGTGGTGTGGGACGAGGCCGAGAACCGGCTGCATGCGCAGAAGGCCCTGATCGAATTCCTCCTGCTCGGGAAAGTGGAGGACTCGTGAGCCGGCCCTGCCCGCAGCAGGAATATGGCCTCACTTACTCTCTATTTATTTGATAATAATCTGATATATAGTGTAGAAACTGCGGGTAGTTTAACCCCATATTGATAACAATGGATAATCATGCATATCCGCCCTTTCGCCTTACGCCTGCTGGCAACACCCGTCCTCGTAGCGGCGCTGGCGCTCGCCACGACCGGCGCCGCGCATGCGCAGGCCTACCCATCCAAGCCCGTGCGCTTCCTGATGACGGCGCCCGCGGGCAGTTCCATCGACGTGATCGGCCGCATCCTCGCCGACAAGATCCGTGATCCGCTCGGCCAGTCGGTGGTGGTGGAGAATCGCGTCGGCGCCGGCGGCACCATCGCCACCGATGCGGCCGCCAAAGCGGCGCCCGACGGCTACACTATGGTGCTGTCGTTCAACGGCCCGCTCGCCTTCGGTCCGCACATGTACAAGAAGCTGCCCTACGACCCGATCAAGGACCTCGCGCCGGTCATCATCACGACCAGCCAGCCCAACCTTTTGGCCGTAAGCGCCGCCGTGCCTGCGAAGACGGTGAAGGAACTCATCGACCATCTGCGGCAAAATCCAGGCAAGCTCAACTACGGCTCGATCGGGGCCGGCAGCTCGTCGCACCTCACCATGGAGCTCTTGAAGGCCAACGAGAACCTGTTCATCGTGCACATTCCCTACCAGGGCTCACCGCCGGCCGCCGCGTCGCTGGCCGCGGGCGACACGCAATTGCTGTTCACCGTACCCACCGCGCTCACCCCGCTCATCCAGGCGGGCCGCGTACGCGCGATCGCCGTGAGCGGCCTTACGCGCTACTCGCTGATGCCGGAGATCCCCACGCTGGCCGAAGGCGGCGTGGCGAAATTCGAGGCGCTAGCCTGGAACGGCGTGCTCTTTCCCGCCGGCACGCCGCGCCCGATCATCGAGCGCATGAACCGCGAAATGGACACGGCGCTCAAATCGGCCGACGTGCGACAGAAACTCGCCGTCGCGGGGCTCGACCCGGTCGGCGGCACGCCGGAGGACCTGGCGAAACTGATACGCTCCGAGAGTGACAAATGGGGCCCCATCATCAAGCGCACGGGCGCCACCGTGGACTAGGCCCTTCACCCAATTCATCGCATCACGACGCCCCCCCCCTTCACAACACCCTAACGTAAAAGCGGACAAGCACAGCAATGGCAAAGCAGAGCGCAGCAAAGCAGAGCACGGCAAAGCAGGCGGTCAAGAAAGTGGTCCTCGCCTATTCGGGCGGCCTCGACACCTCGGTCATCCTCAAGTGGCTGCAGGACACCTATGATTGCGAGGTGGTGACCTTTACCGCCGACATCGGGCAGGGCGAGGAACTCGCGCCGGCGCGAAAGAAAGCAAAGATGCTCGGCGTGAAGGAGATCTACGTCGAGGACCTGCGCGAGGAATTCGTGCGCGACTTCGTATTCCCGATGTTCCGCGCCAATGCGGTGTACGAAGGCGAGTACCTGCTCGGCACCTCCATCGCGCGACCGCTGATCGCCAAGCACCTGGTGGAGATCGCCAGAAAGACTGGCGCGGACGCCATCTCACACGGCGCCACGGGCAAGGGCAACGACCAGGTGCGCTTCGAGCTCGGCGCCTATGCGCTGATGCCCAACGTGCGCGTGATCGCGCCGTGGCGCGAGTGGGACCTCCTATCGCGCGACAAGCTCCTTCGCTATGCCGATCACCACGGCATCCCGGTCGACTACAAGAAGAGAAAAGGCGGCGCGCCCTATTCCATGGACGCCAACCTGCTGCACATCTCCTACGAAGGCGGCATCCTCGAGGATCCCAACTTCGCGCCGGAGGACTCCATGTGGCGCATCACGGTGTCGCCGGAGAAGGCGCCCAACCGGCCGGAAATCGTGGAACTGACCTACGAGCGCGGCGACATCGTCGCGATCAACGGGCGACGCATGTCGGCGGCCAAGGTGCTCACCGAACTCAACCGCCTGGGCGGCAAGCACGGCATCGGCAGGCTGGATCTCGTCGAGAATCGCTACGTCGGCATGAAATCACGCGGCTGCTACGAGACCCCCGGCGGCACCATCATGCTGCGCGCGCATCGCGCCATCGAATCCATCACGCTGGACCGCGAAGTGCTGGCATTGAAGGATGATTTGATGCCGCGCTATGCGCGCCTGATCTACAACGGCTACTGGTTCAGCCCGGAGCGCGAGCTACTGCAGAAGCTGATCGACGAGTCGCAAAAGACCGCCAACGGCAAGGTTCGCCTGAAGCTGTACAAGGGGACGGTGCTGGTCACCGGGCGCGAGTCGAAGACGGATTCACTGTTCGACACCAAAATCGCCACCTTCGACGATGACGGCGGTGCCTACAACCAGGCCGATGCCGGGGGCTTCATCAAGCTCAATGCGCTGCGCATGCGCATCGCGGCGAACTTGAAGAAGGCGCGACGCTAGAAGGAAAGACCGCGCGGCATTCGAAACGACCGCGCGGCCTGCTACGCAGGCTCGGCCGCGCTGTTGAGGCCGGACTGCGCGGACCGCTACGCAGCTCAGTCAACGCCACGCCCGCCGCCTCGCCTTCCCCACACCCTCCGCGCTCCCCTGCCCTGACCCGAATCCGATGCGCATCCGCGTTCTGTCCGACCTGCACCTGGAGCTGCGGCCATTCGCGCCGCCGCCCGCCGCGGCCGACGTCGTCATCCTAGCGGGCGACATCGCCAACGGAACTGCCGCGATCGACTGGGCACGCCAAAGCTTCACCGAGCCGGTGCTGTTCGTCCCAGGCAACCACGAGTACTACGGCGGCCACTATCAGACCGTGCGCGCCGAATTCGAAGTTGCCGCAGGCCCGGCCAGCAGCAACAACGTGCGCCTGCTCGACTGCTCGGAATGGCGCTTCGGCGGCGTGCGCTTCCTGGGCTGTACCCTGTGGGCCGACTACTCGCTACTGCCCGAGCATGAGCGAGCGGCCTCCATGGACCGCATGCGACGCTATATTCCGGACTACCGCCTCATCAGCTTCGAGGAGCGCGTGCTGCAGCCCGAGGATTCGGCGGCCCTGTGCATGCGCCATCGCGCCTGGCTCTCGGCGAAACTTGCCGAAACCTTTGCCGGCTCCACCGTGGTCATCACCCACTTCGTGCCGCATCGCGGCTCGATTGCACCGCGCTTCGAGGGCAACTTCGCCAACCCGGCGTTCGTCGTCCCGCTCGATGAGCTCATGGAGCGTGCCACGCTGTGGGTGCACGGCCACACCCACAGCGCCTTCGATTACAGCCTGGGCGGAACGCGCATCCTGTGCAATCCGCGCGGCTACCCCGACGAGGGTACCGGCTTCATTGCCGACTTGGTGGTGGATGTCGAATAGCCTTTCCCATACTATCTATACCAATTTAGATATAAAAATTCTTTGTAGATGCCCGAGGAGCAGGCATTCCGTAAAGAAATTATTGGAAATTCCGGCCAAGGCTGGGTAATGGGCTCCAGCCCGGCGGAACCGGGATGCCGGCTCAGTTCGGCTCCGAGGACACTTCCTGCAGGCCGCTGTGCCACTTCATCAGCGACGCCGACACCTGCGGCAGGAAGCGCGTCTGCAGCGGGAATGTCATCGCCACTCCCGGCTGGATCTGGAACTGAATCGCCACACCCGACAGATCCGCCAGGGGTGAAATGCTGATCTGCTGGTACACCAACATCTGGGTCTGCTGGAGCAACGTGCTGACGGCCGCGCCCTCCTCGTCGGGCGCCCCGCCTGCGTCCCCTGCCTGGTCCTTGCCCGCCGGTTCGGCGGCGTCGCGCTCGCTCTGCGCAACGCCGGCGAAGGCCATGACGCGGGCGAGAAACGCCGACACGTGCGTGTGCGGCAAGACCATGCGCACCTTGCTGCCGTCCTCCAGGCGCGCATCGAAGTACACGCAGCGCCCGTCGTCGAGGCCGCCGCCGTGGGACACGTCATCCAACACCAGGGTATGTTCGGGCCGGTCCATTGCCACCTCCTTCGGGCTGACTTGTGGGTATCGCACGTGTCCCGCAACGCGGATGCAGTGCGTGGGCGCGGACATGTCGCATCCGAACTATTCTCCGTGTTGCAGGTACCGCTGCGCAAGGCGCCAAGTGTCGCACAGGAGAGTCGCGCCATATGCACGCGCCTGCACGCCTGCGCTGCGTATAATCGCGGTCACAGGAGAACCATCATGCCGTCATTCGACATCGTCTCGGAAGTCAACATGGTCGAGCTCAAGAACGCCATCGAGCAGACCAACAAGGAAGTCACGAACCGCTTCGACTTCAAGGGGTCGGACGCGCGCATCGAGCAGTCCGACAAAGAACTGACCATCTACGCCGACGATCATTTCAAGCTGAAGCAGGTCATGGAAGTGTTCCAGACCAAGCTCGGCAAGCGCGGCGTGGACGTGCGCTCGCTGGACCTGAAGGATCCCGAGAAGATCGGCGGCGACAAGATGAAGCAACTGGCGGCGATCAAGGACGGCGTGTCGCAGGAAATCGGCAAGACCATCGTGCGCGCAATCAAGGACGCCAAGATCAAGGTCACGGCAAGCATCCAGGGCAACGCAGTGCGAGTCTCGGGTGCGAAGAAGGACGACCTGCAGGCGGCCATCGTGCTGTCGCGCAAGACCGTCACGGAGCTGCCGCTGCAGTTCAATAACTTCCGGGACTGACTGCATCGCGGCGCCTGCGCCGCGGTAACCACCGCTCGCGCGCCGACTCCCGACCGCCTACCGACCCACCCCCTGCACCCAACAGTCGTACACGCGGTCGGCGACGCGATGCAGATCCTGCACGCGCTCATCCACCTGCTCGAGCATCTGCTCCGGTGTCTGCACCGAGGCACCGGCGCGGCTGACCAGTTCCTTTTCCCAGTCGCGACACCAGCTGCGGATCAGCTCCGGCGTCATCTCGACATGGCACTGCATGCCGATGTGGGGCCCCAGCGCGAAGGCCTGGTTGGCGCACCAGGTGCTGGACGCCAGCCGCACCGCTCCCTGCGGAATCGTAAACGTCTCGCCATGCCAGTGAAACGACAGGAATTCCACGGCATCGCCGAACCAGCGCGCTGCTTCAGGCGCTGCATCCATGCGCACCGGCCCCCAGCCAATCTCCTTGACCGGATTGCGCGACACCACGCCGCCCAGCGCTCTCGACATCAACTGCCCGCCCAGGCAATGGCCGATCACGGGAATGTCCTTGGCCACCGCCGCACGGATCAGCGACAGCACGGGTGCGATCCACGGCAGGTCGTCGTTCACGCTCATGGGCCCGCCCATGAAGCACAGGCCCGCATACGCATCCAGCGCGACCGGCACCGCCTCGCCCTCGTCCAGCTTGACCAGCTGCCAGGGCAAGCCGTGCGCGTCGAGGTACGTGGAAAAATAACCAGGACCTTCGGTCGGGCTGTGGCGAAAGATGGCAACGGGTTTCATCTGGATGTCGTCCAGGGCGCAAGGGAGCGAGTCAATGAGACGCCATGATTGTATTGCATCGTTTTCCCGGCGGGCCCCAAGGTGGCTCTGCCTGCTGGCAGCCATGCTCGCGACGATTTCCGCGGCCCGGGCCACCGACGTGGTGCTGATCGGTCTCTTTCCAACCCGGGCGCCGGTGCAGATCAACGGCGACGCACCGCGCCTGTTGTCGCCAGGCCAGCCGCCGGGGGAAGGCGTCGCGCGGGTTTCGGTAACGAAGGAAAGCGCCACGCTGCAGGTCGACGGCCGGCGGCAGACATTGGCCATGGGCCAGGGCAATCACAGCGCTGCAGGTTCCGCGGGATCCACCGTAACGCTCTCGGCCGATGCGCGCGGCCACTTCATGACCAAGGGCCAGATCATGACCCTCACAAAAAATACTGAATGAAGGGCCGTCGATCAGCGCTTCGGTAACGGCTTTTCGATCAGCGCGTAGGCCGAGTGGTTGTGGATGGACTCGAAGTTCTCCGACTCCACCACGTACCAGTCGATGCGCTTGTCGCGGTTGAGGTCCGTGGCCACATCGCGCACGAGGTCCTCGACGAACTTGGGATTGTCGTAGGCGCGCTCGGTGACGAATTTCTCGTCCGGGCGCTTCAAGAGGCCGTAGAGTTCCGATGATGCGTTCTTCTCGGCGTAGTCGATCAATTCCTCGATCCACACGAAGTCGTTAGTGCGCGCGGCGATGGTGACGTGCGAGCGCTGGTTGTGCGCGCCGTACTCCGATATCTTCTTGGAACAGGGGCACAGGCTGGTCACGGGAACGACCACCTTCATGGTGAAGCGCTTCTCGCCGTCCAGGATGTCCCCGGTAAAGGTGACTTCATAGTCCATCAGGCTTTTCACGCCGGACACCGGCGCCGCCTTGTTGACGAAGTACGGGAAGGTCATCTCGATGTGGCCCGACTCGGCCTCTAGGCGCACGATCATCTCGTCGAGCATGACCTGGAATGTCTCCACCGAGATGCCGCGCTCGTCCTCGTTGAGGATCTCGACGAAGCGGGACATGTGCGTGCCCTTGAAGTGATGCGGCAGGCCCACGTACATGTTGAACATCGCAATGGTGTGCTGCGCCCCGCCGCCGCGCTCCATCACCTTCACGGGGTGGCGCAGGGCCTTGATGCCGACCTTGTCGATGGCCAGCTTGCGGGTGTCCCGTGCACCCTGGACATCTGGTATGGCAACGGGGTCGCGTGTGTTCATTGAGTTGCCCTGTGAAGGGTGAGAAGGAAAGCGGAAGAATTGTAGCACGCACCCCTGAAAGCCCCTCGAATCCGGAGTCGCGGATATCACGCAAACCCCTTTGATTCGTAGGTGATTTCCGCTGCGTCGCGCGGGATTCTAGTTGGCGAGACGCCGGCGAATAGCCGCGATGATGCCAGCGCTGTCCAGCCCCACCGAGGCGAGCAACAGCGCCGAATCGCCATGGTCGACGAAGGAGTCGGGAAGCCCAAGCTGCAACAGCGGCGCCGAGAGTCCGCGCGCCGCCAGCGCCTCGCCCACAGCACTACCCGCACCGCCCATGATGGCATTTTCTTCGACGGTCACCAGCAGTTCATGGCTCGCCGCCACCTGCGCGATCATCGTCTCGTCGATAGGCTTGACGAAGCGCATGTTCACCACCGTGGCATCCAGCGCGTCGCCCGCGTCCTGCGCCGCTTTCACCAAAGCGCCGAACGCGAGAATCGCCACGCGCTTGCCCTGCCGCCGCAGTTCGGCGCGCCCAACCGGCAATGCGGTCATGGCCTCGACAATCGCCACGCCCGGCCCGCTGCCGCGCGGATAACGCACTGCTGCGGGCTTATTCAGTTCATGGGCGGTGAAGAGCATCTGCCGGCATTCGTTTTCATCAGAGGGCGTCATTACCACCATGTTGGGAATGCAGCGCAGGTAGGACAGGTCGAATGCGCCATTGTGCGTGGCGCCGTCACTGCCCACCAGGCCCGCGCGGTCGAGCGCCAGGACCATCGGCAGGTTCTGGATCGCCACATCGTGGATGAGCTGGTCGTAACCGCGCTGCAGGAATGTGGAATAAATTGCGAGCACCGGCTTGAAGCCTTCACAGGCCAGGCCCGCGGCGAACGTGACCGCGTGCTGCTCGGCAATGCCGACATCGAAGTAACGATCGGGGTATTCCTGCTCGAAGCGCACCATACCCGAACCTTCGCGCATGGCCGGCGTAATGGCCACCAGATTCGGGGCGCGCTTGGCCATGTCGCACAGCCAGTCCCCGAACACCTTGGTGTACGTCGGCTTGCCGCCGCTTGCCGCCTTGATGCCCTCTTCCGGATTGAACTTGCCCGGACCGTGATACAGGATCGGATCGACCTCTGCGAGCTTGTAGCCCTGCCCCTTTCGCGTCACCACGTGCAGGAATTGCGGCCCGCCAAGTTCCTTGATGTTCTTGAGCGTGGGAATCAGCGAATCCAGGTCATGGCCGTCGATTGGCCCGACGTAGTTGAAACCGAACTCCTCGAACATCGTCGATGGGGTGACCATGCCCTTGGCGTGCTCCTCGACCCGGCGAGCCAATTCGCGAACCGTGGGCATCCCTGAGAGCACGCGCCCGCTGGCTTTCTTTGCCTTGGCATAAAACTGCCCGGACATCAGCCGCGCGAGGTACTTGTTGAGCGCGCCCACCGCGGGCGAAATCGACATGTCGTTGTCGTTGAGCACGACCAGCAGGCGCGCATCGCTGACCCCGGCATTATTCATGGCCTCGAACGCCATGCCGGCCGACATTGCACCATCGCCGATCACCGCCACCGCATGCCGGCTCTCGCCGCGCAGCTTGGCGGCCTCGGCCATGCCCAGTGCCGCCGAAATCGATGTGCTCGAATGCGCGGTGCCGAAGGTATCGTAGGCGCTTTCAACCCGGCGCGGGAACCCCGATATGCCACCGAGCTGGCGCAGGCCCTTCATGGCATCGCGGCGTCCGGTGAGGATCTTGTTCGCGTAGGTCTGGTGCCCCACGTCCCATACGATGCGGTCTTCCGGCGTGTCGAACACGTAGTGCAAGGCGATGGTGAGCTCCACCGTCCCCAGGTTCGACGACAGGTGGCCGCCGGTCTGGCTGACTGAGCGAATCAGGTATTCGCGCAACTCGTCGGCCAGCTGCTTCAACTGCTTGCGGTCGAGCTTGCGCAGGTCGGCAGGGTCGTTGATCGATTTCAGCAGCTCGAAGCTCGCCGCATCCGCGCGCGCAGGCGTGCCCGTGTCGGCCGCCCCCGTCCCGGGCCCACCCACCGCACCGCCAGCTGCGCCACTTGCTGCACTCACATCCACTCTCCAGTATCAGATCGGGCGCGGCACGGCGCGCCCCACTATCAAAATCGTCGCAAGACAACGAACTCCGCCAACTCGCGAAGGCGCGACGTGTTGCCGGGAAGCTTGCCCAGCGCCCGCACCGCATCGGCCTGCAATTCATGCGCCATTTCCTTCGCCCGCGCAAGTCCGACCACGCTCACATACGTGGGCTTTCCCTGCGCAGCGTCCTTGCCCGCCGTCTTGCCGAGCGTCGCGGTCGGCGCCTCGCAGTCAAGGATGTCATCCACCACCTGGAAGGCAAGGCCGACGCACTTGGCATAGTGCTCGAGGTGCTGCAGTTGTTCCTTGTCGCGCGCCCCCGCGCACCGCGCGCCAAGCGCCACAGCGGCGCGAATGAGCGCCCCAGTCTTGTGGACATGCATCATTTCGAGTTCGGGCAGGGACAGGGGCTTGCCGACCGAGTCCAGGTCGATCGCCTGGCCGCCCGCCATGCCGCGGCTGCCGCTCGCGTGCGCGAGGATGTTCACCATCTCCAGCTGGATCGTCGCATCGGCGGCCAAGCGGTGATCGGCCAGCAGCCGGAACGCCAGCGACTGCAGGCTGTCGCCCACCAGCAGGGCCGTTGCCTCATCGTACTCGACGTGTACCGTGGGCTTGCCGCGCCTGAGCACATCGTCGTCCATGCACGGCATGTCGTCGTGCACCAGCGAGTACGCGTGGATGCATTCCAGGGCGCAGGCGGCGATATCCAGCCGTGTCGCATCGATGGGGGCGCCCGGCGCGCCGGACTCCCCGGCGGCAAATACCAAGAGTGGCCGCACGCGCTTCCCGCCCCCCAGCACGGCGTACCGCATGGCCGCATGCAGGCGCATCGGCGCAATGTTGGCGGATGGCAGCTGGCGTTCAAGCGCAGACTCTACGCGCGCCTGCACGCCGCCCATCCAGGCAGCAAAGCTATCCACGGATCGGGGTGCCTTGTCGTTTATCGTCCCGATTATTCACCGGGAGCCACGTCCGATAGCGCCTTGAGCGTGTCCTTCTCCAGCACGCGCACCTGCTGCTGCGCGCGCGCCAGTAGCTCCTGGCAGAACTGCGCGAGTTCCAGTCCACGCTTGTGCGCGGCCAGGGAATCCTCGAGGCTCAGTTCGCCCGTCTCCATCTTCGCTACGATTTTTTCGAGCTCGACGATCGCCGCCTCGAAATTGGCAGGCGTGACGGCTGAAGCGCCCTTTGCTGGCGGTGCGGCGTCGTTACGAATGGGGGTTTGCTTTGGCATGGAGTGCTCGGGCCGGGGACAGTTGCCCGGCGACCGGAAAAATGGCAGGAAATCGATAAAACCAAAGTGCGAACAATAACTTATGTTCGTGTCCGCGGTCAATGGACGCAACCCGGGAACTGTACCGTAAAAACCACGATAGGGAGCTGAATGTAAATAAGAATTCCTCAGCACACCGGCGCTGCAGCGGCAGCCCCCAGCACAACGGGGACGGGGTACAATCCCCCCCCCATTTCAACCGCCGACTGTGCAGAGAAGGAGGCACCGAGACCATGTCCGACTTGCCGAGCTCGCGAACGCTGCAACCGAATGACACGCAGCTGCCGGTGTCCTGGTACTTCGACGAAAAGGTCTATCGACTCGAGCAGGAACTGCTGTTCCGCAATGGCCCGCAATATGTCGGACACGAGCTCATGGTCCCGGAAATCGGCGATTACCATTCCTTGGCCTGGATGGACCACGGCAAAATTCTGGTGCGCAACGAATCCGGTGTGGAACTGCTTTCAAACGTATGCCGGCACCGCCAGGCGATCATGCTCGAAGGCCGCGGCAACGCGCGCAATATCGTTTGCCCCCTGCACCGCTGGACCTACAACCTGCAAGGCGAACTGCTGGGCGCCCCGCATTTCCCGGACAATCCCTGCCTCAATCTGAACAAGAACCGCCTGCAGAACTGGCAGGGCCTGATGTTCGCCGGCCCGCGCGATGTGGCGCAGGATCTCTCCGGACTGTCGCTCAAGGGCGATTTCGATTTCTCCGGCTATGTCCTCGACCACGTCCACGCCACCGAATACCAGCAGAACTGGAAGTCGTTCATCGAGGTCTACCTCGAGGACTATCACGTTGCCCCCTTCCATCCGGGGCTCGGCAATTTCGTCACCTGCGACAACCTGCGCTGGGAGATGGGCAAGCACTACTCGGTTCAGGTGGTGGGCGTGCGCAACCAGCTCATGAAGGCCGGCACGCCGGTCTACGCCAAGTGGCATGAGGCGGTGCGCAAATACCGAAACGGCGAGGTACCCAAGTACGGTGCGGTCTGGATGCTCTACTACCCCAACGTCATGATCGAGTGGTACCCGCACGTGCTGGTGGTCTCCACCCTGATCCCGCGCTCGCCCGAGGTGACGACCAACGTCGTCGAGTTCTACTATCCCGAGGAAATCTTCCACTTCGAGCGCGAGTTCGTCGAGGCCGAGCGGGCCGCGTATCTCGAGACCGCGCATGAGGACGACGTCATCGCCCAGCGCATGGATCGCGGGCGGCGCGCACTGATGGCGCGCGGGGAAAACGAAGTCGGCCCCTACCAGTCGCCGATGGAAGACGGCATGATGCACTTTCACGAGTACATCCGTGCCAACCTGGCCGGCCGCATCTAGCGCCACGGAATCCAGTCCCCGGAATCGCAGGCCGCAGCGCACGCCGGCGGCGCTGCACGGTATCATGGCCGTGCCATGGATCACACCACGCTCGTCACGACCGGAACGCTCGCCCCCCATCTGGACCACCCGGCCTGGATCGTCTTTGATTGTCGCCACGACCTGGCCAATCCCGAGGCCGGCGCGCAGGCCTACGCGCAGTCGCATATCCCTGGCGCCCAATTCATGCACCTCGACCGCGACCTGTCGGCCGCACCCGATGGCCGCAACGGCCGGCATCCGCTGCCCGAGGCCATGGCATTCGCCGCCAGGCTGTCGGCGGCCGGCGTCGATGCCACGAGCCAGGTCATCGCTTACGACGCTTCCGGCGGCATGTTCGCGTCGCGCCTTTGGTGGATGCTGCGCTGGCTGGGCCATGCGCGCGTCGCCGTTCTCGATGGCGGCTGGGTGCAGTGGCTCGCCGACAAGCGGCCGGTGAGCGCAGACGTTCCGACACCGCGAGCCGCCCACTTCATTGCCAAACCCCAAAACCTGGCCGTGCATACGGCGCAGGTTTTGGCCAACCTCGATCAATGCAAATACATGGTGCTGGATGCACGGTCTGCGGACCGATTTCGTGGCGAGAACGAAACGATGGACCCTGTGGGCGGGCACATTCCCGGCGCGCTCAACCGCTCGTTTCGCGACAACCTCGATCCTTCAGGGCGATTCAAGAGCGCCCACGCATTGAACGATGAATTCCGCCAGGTGCTGGGGACCGGCGCCCCCGCTTCGGTAGTGCACCAATGCGGCTCCGGCGTTTCCGCCTGCCACAACCTACTCGCCATGGAAGTCGCAGGACTGTCCGGCTCACTACTGTATCCCGGATCGTGGAGCGAGTGGTGCGCCGATCCGTCACGACCCGTCGCCCGATAAAGAAAAGGACCTCCCGGTGACACCCACTGCCGAATCCCAATATCTCGACTTGATCCGCCACGTGCTTGCGCGCGGCGCGCGCAAGGCCGATCGCACCGGCACCGGCACACTGTCGGTGTTCGGCGCGCAGATGCGCTTCGCGCTCGACGAGGGTTTTCCGCTGCTCACGACCAAGAAGCTGCACCTCAAGTCGATCGTGTACGAACTGCTGTGGTTCCTCAAGGGCAGCACCAACGTGCGCTGGCTGCAGGAGCACGGTGTCACCATCTGGGACGAGTGGGCCGACGAGAATGGCGAACTGGGGCCCGTGTACGGCTACCAGTGGCGCAACTGGAATGCACCCGACGGGCGCCGCATCGACCAGATCGCCGAGGTGCTCGAATCGATCCGCAGGAATCCCGATTCCCGCCGCCACATCGTCACGGCCTGGAATCCGGCCGATACGCACCGCATGAAGCTGCCGCCCTGCCATGCCTTCTTCCAGTTCTATGTGGCCGACGGCCGCCTGTCCTGCCAGATGTACCAGCGGAGCGCAGACATCTTCCTCGGCGTGCCATTCAACATCGCCTCCTATGCGCTGCTGGTGCTGATGGTGGCGCAGGTGTGCGGCCTCAAGCCGGGTGATTTCGTGCATACGCTGGGCGATGCCCACCTGTACCTCAACCACCTCGAACAGGCGCGCGAGCAGGTGTCGCGCGCACCGCGTGCTTTCCCGCGCATGAAGCTCAATCCGCAGATAAAGGAAATCGCCGACTTTCGCTTCGAGGATTTCACGCTCGAGGGCTACGACCCCCATCCCGCGATCAAGGCGCCCATTGCCGTCTAAGCGTCTGTTTCAATATGAGGGGACACATCCCCTCATGCCCCCGCTATATCGGGCGGTTGCAAAATGAATTCCGCCACCGCTTCTAAGTCCCCGCGCATCTCAATGATCGCGGCGCTGTCGCGCAATCGCGCGATCGGCCGCAACAACGCCATGCCCTGGCACTTGCCGGCCGACCTAAAGCGCTTCAAGGCGCTGACGCTGGGCCACCCGGTCATCATGGGCCGGAAGACCTGGGACTCCATCCTTGCCACGCTTGGCAAGCCCCTGCCCGGAAGACAGAGCATCGTGCTGACCCGCAACGGGACTGCGGTTTTGCCCGGCGCGACCGTCGCCCACGCGATGGCAACGGCGATTGCCGCAGCTGGCCGCGTGGATGAGGTCTTCGTGATCGGCGGCGCCGAAATCTATGCGCTGGCGCTGCCCCTCGCCGACCGCCTGCATCTCACGGAAATCGACGCCGACGTCGAGGGCGATGCGTTCTTTCCGCCCATCAGCGGCGAAGCATTCGTCGAGACCGGACGCGAGGCGGGACCCGCCCATGCGGATTGGCGCTACGAATTTGCAACCTACGAGCGCCGCAAGCCGCGATAATTCAATCGATCGGTGCGTCATGGGTCGCATCAAGCGCTGACACGCCACGCGACGGGCGAAAAAAAAACGGGGCCAAAGCCCCGTTTTTTTCAAGACTGAGTAACCGAATTACTTCTTCTCGGCCTTCTTCTCGTCCTTCTTCTCGTCCTTCTTCTCGGCCTTCTTGTCAGCCTTCTTGTCAGCCTTCTTGTCAGCCTTCTTGTCAGCCTTCGCTTCGGCCTTCGCTTCGGACTTCACTTCTGCCTTCACTTCTGCCTTCTTCTCCATCTTGGCATCGGTCTTCTTGTCGTCAGCAGCCTTCATGTGGGACGCAGCGAACACGCCCGAGGCAGCAAACATCGACATCGTCAGAACTGCGAGCAGCTTTTTCATTATTGACCATCTCCTCTTGTAATTGATCGAATCTTCGCACGCCTTTTGTACAAGCCTGCTCGAAGACCGCCCGGATAGTACCAATATTGCTTCGGTACGCCCAGCCCCCGAAGACAATTCCTCTAGAAGCTGGAGTCATTAACGCGCATCACCTTGCTACGGATGACCTGACATGCAAAAACCGCCCATGATTTCAAGAAATTCCTTAATTTTCAGAATGATAGAATGCCACATCGAACCCATAAAAAAGCCGCTAGCTTGCCTTTTTCGCACACAATAACCCTGGCCCTCCTGCTTCTCCTGGCGATCCATACCGTTCCTGTTGCATCCGCACCAGGCGTGCCCGATGCAGACAGTAGGGTATTGGAGCACCTGCCAAGCCGCGCCTCCGCCCCGCTCGCGCGTGAATTGCGTGAACTGCGAGCGGCACAGGCGCGCGATCCGGAGAATGTCGATACCGCCGTCCGTCTGGCCCGGCGCTATTTCGATCTCGCCAGCGCGGAAGGCGATCCGCGCTACGTCGGCTATGCCGAAGCCGTCATCCAGCCGCTCTCCAAGCGCGCCACGCCCGATGCCTCGGTGTTGCTGATCCGCGCACTGCTGCGCCAATACCGACACGAATTCGCTCCCGCCCTCGCCGACCTCGACTCCGTGCTCAAACTCGAACCGCAGAACACCGAGGCCATGCTCTGGCAGTTCGCGCTGCATCTGGTGCAAGCCGACTATGAGCGCGCAAAAGCCAGCTGCGCCAATGCCGCCCCGCATGCAACGCGCCTGTCTGCCACCGCCTGCATGGCCGTCATCGACAGCATCAACGGAAAATCGCGCGATGCCTATGCGTCGCTGAGCGCGGCCATGGCGCGCCACCCCACCCAGGACATCGAATACCGCCAATGGGCCATGACACGACAGGGCGAGATGGCGCTGCGACTGGGCGACAGAAAGCTTGCGGAGAAGCACTTCAAGGAAGCCATCGCCACCGGCTACACCGATGGATTCGTGCTGGCAGCCTATGCCGACCTGCTGCTCGAAGACAAGCGCCACGCCGAAGTGATCGCGCTGCTCAAGCGCTGGGTCGCCTCGGACATCCTGCTCCTGCGCCTGGCCATTGCCGAGGATGCAGCCGGGATGCCGGAGGCCGCCAATCACCGCAAGGCGCTCGCCGAGCGCTTCGCTGCCGCCGCCTTGCGCGGCGACAAGCTGCACCAGCAGGAAGAGGCGCGTTTCGAGCTGGAGTTGCAGCATGACGCGGCGCGCGCGCTCGTCCACGCGGCCGACAATTGGAAGCGCCAGCGCGAACCGCGCGATGCCCTGGTGCTGATGCAAGCCGCGCTGGCCGCAGGCAAGCCCGAGGCGGCAAGGCCGGCGCTCGACTGGATGTCCCGGACAGGCTATGAAGAGCCACGCTACCGCGCATTCGCCAAGCCCCTCGGCGGCACGCCTGACGGTGCTGCCGAAAAGTCAGTACGGTGATGAGCCCGCACAACGGCCGCCAATGCCTCGGCGCGATGCTGGCCACGCTGGCATTGATGGCCGGCCTGCTCATGTCGTTCAGCGCCCTCGCGCACAAACCCAGCGACAGCTACCTCGCGCTCCAGGTCAGCGGCAACGCGGTCACCGGCCAATGGGACATCGCACTGCGCGATCTGGAGTACGCCATCGGCCTCGACGCCAACGGCGACGGTGAAATCACCTGGGGCGAGCTTCGGGCGAAGCACGACGACATCGCCGCCTATGCCCTGTCCCGCCTCGCCTTGCGCGTGGATTCGCGCCCCTGCCCGCTGAGCGCAACCACCCACCTGGTCGACGATCACAGCGATGGCGCCTACGAAGTGCTGCGCTTCGCCGCAGACTGCCCGCCATCCGCGACGGCGCCGCAGGTGCTGGAAATCGACTACGCCCTGTTCTTCGACTTCGACACGCAACACGAGGGCCTGCTGCGACTGGCCTCCGAATCGGGCACCGTCACCGGGGTGTTCAGCGCGGAGAGGCGATCGCAGCGTTTCGAGCTGCGCGCGGCAAGCGCCATGGAGCAGTTCCTCGCCTTCGCGCGCCAGGGTGTTTGGCACATCTGGATCGGCTTCGACCACATCCTGTTCCTCCTGTCGCTGTTACTGCCTGCCGTGATGCTCTACCGGCGCAACCGCTGGCAATCGGTGGGACGGTTTCGACCGGCATTCTGGGACGTGCTGCGCGTGGTTACGTCGTTCACCCTCGCCCACTCCATCACGCTGTCCCTGGCGGCGCTGGAAATCATTTCCCTGCCCTCGCGCCTGGTTGAGTCGACCATTGCCCTGTCGGTGGTGCTGGCGGCGCTCAACAACCTGCGCCCGGCAGTGGAGGAACGCCGCTGGGTGATGGCCTTCGTATTCGGACTCATCCACGGCTTCGGTTTTGCCAGCGTGCTGGCCGACCTCGGGCTGCCGCGCGACTCGCTGTTGCTCGCACTGGTCGGGTTCAACCTCGGCGTGGAGGCCGGGCAGCTCGCCATCGTGTCGGCCTTCCTACCACTGGCGTTCCTGCTGCGAGCCACCCCCTTGTACCGGCGCGGAATAATGACCGGCGGATCGGTGTTAATCGCCTTGGTTGCCGCCATCTGGATGGTGGAGCGCGTCTTCGACGTGCGCATCTTCGTGATGCCCTGACCCGCAGCCCGATTGGATGCCTCTTGCAATGACCTTGTTCTACCGACCTGCGCACCCGGCGCACCAGTCTGCCTGGAGTATGGCGCTCGCACTGACCGCGGCGCTGGCGCTCCCCGCGATGGCCGACGGCCCGCATGTCGAGCGCACCGACGTGGTCGAGGTGATCGGTCAGTACGAAAACGGCGTGGGCACCTCCGACGCCGCTAGCGCCGGCTACGTCACACCCAGGCTGATCGAATCCCGGCCCCTGCAGCGCCCCGGTGCAGTGCTCGAATTCGTGCCGGGCGTCATCGTCACGCAACATTCAGGGGACGGCAAGGCGAACCAGTTCTTCCTGCGCGGCTTCAACCTCGACCACGGCACCGACTTCGCCACATCGGTGGCCGGTATGCCGGTCAACATGCCAACGCATGGGCACGGCCAGGGCTACTCGGACCTCAACTTCCTCATCCCCGAACTGGTCTCCCGCATCGACTACCGCAAGGGACCCTACTTCGCCAGCGAAGGCGATTTTTCGTCGGCCGGCGCCGCGCACATGCACTACCAGGACAAGCTGGCCAACGGCATCGTACAAGTCACCGCCGGCGGCTTCGACTACCGGCGAGCGCTGGCCGCGGGATCACGCGATGCCGGACCCGGCACCCTGCTCTACGCGCTGGAATTGGTCGGCAACAACGGCCCGTGGCAGAACCCCGAGCGTTTCGGCAAGCAGAACGCCGTCATGCGCTACAGCGTCGGCAATGCGCAGGCCGAGCACAGCCTCACCGCAATGGCCTACCAGGGCCGCTGGAATGCCACCGACCAGATCGCGCAACGCGCCGTGAATTCAGGGCAGGTATCGCGCCTGGCCGCGATCGACGCCACCGACGGCGGCGATTCGCAGCGCTACAGCTTGTCCTACGGCTATCGTCGCACCCTCAGTGACGGCGAATTCGCGCTGTCCGCGTATGCCATCCGCTACCGCCTGCAGCTGTTTTCCAATTTCACCTATTTCATGAACGATCCGGCAAACGGCGACCAGTTCGAGCAGACCGACCAGCGCAGCGTGTTCGGCATTGCACCGACCTGGCTGTGGACCGGCAGGCTCGCCGACATGCAGAGCATCGTCAAGGCCGGCCTCACGCTGCGCCGCGACAACATCGGCACAGTCGGCCTCTACAACACCGCGGCAAGGCAGCGCCTGTCCAACGTGCGCGAGGACCGCGTGCGGCAGACCGGCAGCGGTGCATTCATCGAGCATTCGCTGCAGTGGAGCGACTGGTTCCGCTCGGTACTCGGAGCGCGTGCCGACTTCTACGCTGCCGACGTGACCAGCAATCTGGTGATCAATTCAGGGCACACGCGCGACCGCCAGTACTCGCCCAAACTGGCCCTGGTCGCAGGCCCATTCGCCGAAACCGAATTCTTCTTCAACTGGGGGCACGGCTTTCACAGCAACGATGCGCGCGGCACCGCCGCGCGCGTCAACCCGACGACGCTGGCCCCGGTGGGGCAGTCGCCGGCGCTGGTGCGAAGCCAGGGCTCGGAGATCGGCGCGCGCACCGAAGCCATCCAGGAACTACAGAGCTCGTTGGCGCTGTGGCGCCTCGACCTGGCCTCCGAGCTGGTGTTCGCCGGCGACGCCGGCACCACCCAGGCGAGCCGCCCTTCGCACCGCCATGGCATCGAGTGGTCGAACCGCTGGCGCGCGCGCCCGTGGCTGCTGGTGGATGCGGACCTCAGCGTGTCGCGCGCGCGCTTCACCACCGACGACCCCGCCACGCCCGGCCGCAGCATCCCGGGCGCCATCGACCGCGTGCTGTCGCTGGGACTGTCGCTGGAGGACCTGGGGCCGTGGTCGGGCATGCTGCAGATGCGTTACTTCGGCCCGCGCCCACTCGCGGCCGACGATAGCGTGCGCTCGCAAAGCACGCTGCTGTGGAACCTGCGCGGCGGCTACCGCTTCAACAAGGACCTGCGCGCCTCCCTCGACGTGATCAACCTGTTCAACCGCAATGCCAGCGACATCGACTATTTCTACAACTCGCAGCTGCGCGGCGAGGCAGCGCCCGTCGGCGACGTGCATTTCCACCCGGTGGAGCCGCGCAGCCTGCGCCTGACGCTGACGGCGAACTTCTGAGATACGGCGGAACCAATACTGCCAATTGAGGTAGAATATCTATGCATTACCTACGTTAATCAAACAAATACTGACAAAAATATAAAAAGAAAGGAAACAGAAATCATGCTCAAAGCGTACCTGGCCGCACTGGCCCTGGCGGTATCCGGCACCTGCCTTGCGCAGGCCAATGTCGGCGAAGTCATGAAGCAGGGCGGCACCAAGATGACGAAGGAAGAACTGCAGCAGTTGCATGCGGGCGGCGTCACCATGAAGGGAACCCTGAACAACGGAACGCCGTACAGCCAGCAGAACAAGGCAGATGGCACGGTGGGCGGTGTCGGGGGCAACAACAATGAATTCACGCTGTCCGGAACCTGGAAAATCGACGACACCGGCAAGTACTGCCACGACATTGCGTCCTCGGGCGGCATCAAGGCCAATACCTGCAACTCTGTCTACAAGGCGGGCAGCAAGTTTTTTGTCACCACGACCCCTACCGATACGCCCGAAACCGCAGTGCGCGAGCGCCAGTTCGTCAAGTAATCCGTTCCAAATCCGGGGCGGGCCACCGCCTCCGGCAGGAGCGGGCGCGACACCTGCGCGAAGCCTGGGGGCAATGCCCCCTCTCCCCATGCCGAGGGCGCGCGCTAAATACTGACGAAATTCTAAAGATAGCCAAACTTAACCGACATAAATAATCGGAATACTGACAACCGATGGCCGCCATTACAGCTTGTTCAGGACATCCTTCCCGCCCAGCAGCATGGCCAGCAGCACCCCGACCGCCGTCACCAGTGTCATGGTGATGGCGATGGCGGCCACCAGCGGGTAGCTGCCGTTGCCCCAGTAGTCGAACAGGATGGTTCCCATCACCTGGTTGTGCGGCGAGCGCACCAGCATCGAGGCCGAGAATTCGTGCGTCAAGAGCACGAACATGAGCGCGGCGGCACCTCCCAGCGTCGAGCGCATGAGCGGCAGCGTGATGCGCAGGTCGGTGACGATGAGGCTTGCCCCGCTCACCCGGGATGCCTCGATGTAGCTCGCCCCCAGCGCCAGCATGCCCGACAGCTGCATGCGTGTGGTGAAGGGCAGCATCAGCGTCACGTACACCACCAGGATCACCCACCAGCTGCCGTAGAGGATGATCGGCGGCTGCGAATAGGCGAAGAGAAACCCTGCGCCGAAGATCACCGCCGGAACCCCCAGCGGCATGGCAACGACAATGTCGAGCAGGGTGCGCAGCACCGGCACGCGACGCCCGCGCACCAGCACGCAGGCGGTGACGAAGCCGATCACCAGGCTGATACACACCGAGAGAAAGGACACGGTCACGCTGTTGATGACGGCGCTGAGGATGCCGGACTCCTTGTACACCTGCGCGAAATTGTCCAGGGTCCACTGGCTGATCCTTACCTTGGGACTCCAGTAGTTCGACAGCGACAGGATGATGAGTGAGATGATCGGCAGGCCGGTGGTGATGAACGCGTAGACGATGATGCCCACCGCCGCCACTCGTGACGGCTTACCGGCGATGCGAAACGCCTTGCCGCCGTGCGTAACGAATCTTGCCTGGTTGCCAAGCAGCAGTTTCTGGATCAGCACCACGACGATGCCAAATACCAGCAGCGGGGTGCCCACCGCGGCCGCCGTGGGGAAATCGATGGGCGTGGAGGACACTGCCGTGAACATGTCGGTGGTCATCACCTTGACGCCCTTGTTGGTTCCGAGCAGGAGCGGCGCGGTGAACTGCCCCAGACCCAGGAGGAGTGCGACGCCGCCGCCATAGAGCATCACCGGGCGCAGCAGCGGCAGCGTCACCCGGAAGAAGGTGCCCAGCGCCGAGGCGCCGGCAACGCGCGATGCCTCGATGATCTCGGCATTGATGTTCTGCAGGCCCGAGGTGACGAACAGATAGATGAACGCCGACAGCGCAAACCCGGTGATCAGCACGATCCACAACAGCGAATACACTTCCACCGGCCCCACGTCCAGGTGCGACCACCAGGGCAGCATGCGCATCAGCGCATTGAGGTAACCCGGGCGCGGCGAGAGCAGGAAGGCCCAGCCGCTGACATTGGCCACCGCAGGAATCACGATGGGCAGCACCGGCAGGGCGCGCAGCCAGCGCATGCGCGGCGACAATTGCGACGCCCACCAGGCAAGCAGTGTGCCGAAGAACATGGCAATGACCAGGGAGCCGAGCGCGAGGCCCACCGTGTTCCATATGGTCTGGACGATGGTCGGGCTGCTGTAGGCGGAGCGAAACCCGGCAAAATCGTTTTCAAAAGCAAGTGACTGCAGCCGCACCAGCGGCAGCAGCACCAGCCAGGCGAGCGCCGCCACGAACAAGGCCAGCGGGATACGGCGGGTCAGCCAGCGTCCCGCGGGCTGCGCCTGAACCGGCGGCTGAACCGGCCGCTGTTCCGATAACCTTGCGGGGCTCGCGTTCACGGCGCCCTAGCTCGCTGCGGCGATGCGCACGCCGTCCTGGCCATGGAACGACGCATTGCTGTGGCGGAACCAGACCCGAACCGGAGCCCCAGCAACCAGGCGGCCACCACGAGCCTCGGCACCGTCTGCCGGTGCATGGCCCTGCAGCCGCGTCGACCCCACGCTCACCACCACATCGTAGTGCCGCCCTGCGAACGCGGCGTCCACCACTGTGGCGGGCAGGCCGATGGCGTCAGCGGGCGTCGCGGCATCGGCGGGCGCCACCAGCAGGTCTTCCACGCGCACGCGGGCAGCCGTCCATGCCGGAGCGCCCTTGAGCGCCGGCACCGCACCCTGCACGATCACGCCGTCGCTTTGCCAACCTGCGTCCCCTCCTTGCAGGCGTTCGAGGACCACGCGATTGCTCATGCCGATGAAGCCGGCCACGTACTCGGTCGCGGGTTCCTCGAATACGCGTTGCGCGGTGTCCAGCTGCTCGATGACGCCGCTCTTCATGATCGCCAGCCGGTCACCCAGCGCCAGCGCTTCAGTCTGGTCGTGAGTGACGAAAACGGCGGTAAAACCCAGTCGCGCATGCAGTTCGTGCAACTGGCTGCGCACCTGGTCCCTGAGCCTTGCATCGAGATTGGACAGGGGTTCGTCGAACAGCACCAGCTCGGGCCGCGCCACCAGCCCGCGGGCGAGCGCCACGCGCTGCTGCTGGCCGCCGGAGAGCTGCGCGGGATAGCGGTCGAGCAGCTTCTCGCAATCGACCAGCCTGACCGTTTCATCTACCCAGCCGTCGGCCAGGCCTTGCTTCAAGCCGCGCACCTTGAGGGGGTAGGCGACGTTCTCGCGCACCGTCATGTGGGGCCACAGCGCGTAGGACTGGAACACCATGCCAATGTTGCGCTTGTCGGGCGCCAGGTCCACGCCCGAGGCACTGTCGAATACGGTGCGCTCGCCAAAGACGATGCGCCCACTATCCGGCACTTCCAGGCCGGCGAGGCAGCGCAGCGTGGTGGTCTTGCCGCAACCGCTGGGGCCGAGCAGCACGAGAAACTCGCCCTCCTCGACCTGCAAGGTCAGGTTGTCGGCCGCAGTGGTGGGCGGCTTGCCGTCGAATTTCTTCGACAGGCCTTGAATGGTCACGCGAGACATTGCCACCTCGACATCATGAAAGCACCTAACGGTTAAACCCCATCACGGCGGTTGGAACCCATGGCGGCCGTAGACGATACAAGGGCGGTGGACCTCTATGTCGCACCGCCCCGAAGAAACTGCCGAAAATGCGACTACTGGATGAACAGCTTGCGCCACTTCTCCTGATACGCCTTGACGTTATCCGGCGTCAGCTTGGACAGGTCGGCCCGGTGGACGCTGGCGGTTGTGGTCAGCGTGCCGGGAATGTTCGGCAGCGTCGACGCCGTGGTGCGCGCGACCGCCTCCTGTCCCGCCGGGGTGATGATGTAGTTGGAAAGGACTTGCGCTGCATTCGGGTGCGGCGCAGTCTTGGGGATCTGTCCGTAGAACCGCGCGCCCCACGACTTTGCCGGCACACGCCATTCGACGGGCGCGCCCTTCTTCTGCTCGTCGACCAATGTCGTGGTGTACGAAGCGACAGCGATTTCCCCCGACGTCACCGCCTGGGCCAGCGGCAGGGCGCCCGGATAGATGCGCGGCTTGAGCGCGCCGAGCTTGACGACGAAGTCGGCGCCAAAGTTCGACTCGAGGAACATGTAGAAATCCACCAGCGCAGGCACCGTCGGATTGGGCACCCCGATCTTGCCGCTCAGGGCCGGATTAAGCATGTCGGGGTAATCCTTGATGCCCGCGGGAAACAGGTCCTTGTTCCAACCGAACGCGACGACAAAAGCGTTGGTCTCGAAGAAGTTCCCCGTTGGCATCTTCGACTTGCGCTCGTAGGCCGGATTGTCGAATGCAGGACCCACGGGCGTGATGTACATTTTCTTGTTGCTGCGATCGGTCATCGCCAGCACATCCGTCAGTACGGCGACATCGGCAATGCCGCGGCCGGTGCTGAGTTCGGCGTCCACCTTGGGCCACAGTTCGGAATCGACTCCACGCACCACCGTCACGCTGATGCCGTACTCCTGCTTGAACTTGTCGGCCAGGTCGTTCAGCAGGACCAGGCCCTGGCTGGAATAGATGGTGACCGCGCCTTCCTTCTTGGCGGCATCCACGATCTTGTTCCATGCCGGGCCCGAAGCGCCCTGTGCCCATGCCGCGACGGGGAACAACACGACTGCGAGTGCCGCAATGAACGCCGCGGCACCCTGCTTTTTCCCATTGAATCTCATAGATCCTCCTCGTTGAGTTCATGACATTGTGGCGGGATCATTCTTCCGCCGCTACGGCTGCGTAGTCTACTGCACAAATCTACTCTACAAACTGGGGCCCGCCCCCCCCCCAAAAAAAACACGCCGATCCCCCGGAGAATGCGCCGCCGACATAAGATGGCGGCCAGGCAATAGACGGCAGAATCCAACCACGACAGGAGGGAGCATGCGCGGACTGACGGGAAAAGTGGCTTTTATATCAGGCGCCGGCAGCGGCATCGGCCTGGCTACCGCCAACCGATTGCGCGATGAAGGCTGCCTTGTCACCGCTGGCATTGTCGATGAATCGCAGCGCCCCGCGCTAGGTAAAGCAGATGCGGTCGTTCTCGACGTCCGCTCGGAGACGCAGTGGCAGCGCGCCATCGCCAATGTGGCGGACAAGCACGGCCGGCTGGACATTTTGGTCAACGTTGCCGGCATTTCGCGCCACGGCACGGTGGAGGAAACGACGTCACAGATCTGGGACGAGGTCATTGCGGCCAACCTGGAGAGCGTTCTCTACGGCAGCAAGGCGGCGCTGCCACACCTCCGGCGCGCCAAGGGCTGCATTGTCAGTGTTGCCTCCATCAACGCCTTGCGCGGCAACACCGGCATGGCAGCCTACTGCGCCAGCAAGTTCGGCGTGGCCGGACTGACCGTGTCGATGGCCATGGACTATGCGCCGCATGGCGTACGGGTGAATTGCGTTTGCCCCGGCACCATCGACACCGGCATGGTACGCGTCCACCTCGATGACGCACCCGACGCAGCGACGGTGCTCTCCGGCATCGTCGCCAAGCACCCGCTGGGACGCATGGGACGCGCCGAGGAAGTCGCCAATGCGATCGCGTTCCTCGCCAGCGAGGATGCCTCCTACATCACGGGCGTCGCCTTGCCGGTGGATGGCGGGAGAAGCGCCCGGTGAGCAGGCGCGCACTATGGCGGGCGCTCTTCACGCTCGCCTGTACCTGCACAGGGCTCGCGTCATACGCGCAGGACGAGGGCACCGGCAAGCCGCCCTTCATCACCACGCCGGCCAATGTCGCCGACCGCATGCTCGCCATCGCTGGAACGGGGCCGGCGGATCTTGTCGTGGACCTTGGGTCGGGCGACGGAAGGATCGCGATCGCCGCAGCGTCGAAATACGGCGCTCGCGCCATTGGCCTCGAACTCGACCCCAAGCTGGTGCAGATCAGCCGCGACAATGCGCAGGCCGCCGGGGTTACCGGGCGCACCGCTTTCCATGTGACGGACGTTCTCAAGGCCGACTTTTCCTCAGCGACCGTCGTCACCGCCTACCTGCTGCCCTGGCTGCTGGCGCGGTTGGGCAATACCTTCCTCTACGATCTGAAGCCGGGCTCGCGCATCGTGACCCACGCCTTCAAACTCTCTGGCTGGCAACCCGACCGCTCGGAAACCATCGCGGTCGCTGCGCCCGATCCCAAGGCCGGGGTGGAAACCACGATCCATATGTGGACCGTGCCGGCGCAAGCGCGGGGCGAATGGCGCGCCAGTACCAGCGAGGGCGAATGGCATCTGGCCGTGCGCCAAAATTTTCAGGAGATAGACATCGCCGGGACCGCGCTCGGCCAGGCGCTACGCATCGAACCGACGCGAATGGACGGTGACCGGATTGCATTCACAGGCCGTCTGCCAGATGGCGATACCGTGGTTCGCTTTGCCGGACGGGTCCAATCCGGCCTCATCGCCGGAACCGCCACGCTGGAGCGCGCGGGCATAGCGCGCTCGCTGCCCCTGACGCTCTCCAGGCAGGCCGCGCCCCGTCCCTAGACCTTGACGCCGGCCACCGTCGCCATCGACAGCGCGGTGACACCGCTCTGTCGCACACAGTCAACGTAGAACCGCGGGCCGCTCTCCGTCTCCTCTTCTACGAGGCCGTGGATGTCGGTGGCAAAGCCCGGGAACTTGCGGTTGAACTCGCGCGCAAACTTCAGATAGCCGACGATGGTCGCGTTGAAGCGCTCGCCCGGTATCAGCAGGGGAATGCCGGGCGGGTACGGCGTGAGCAGCACACTGGTGATGCGTCCCTCGAGGGCGTCGATCTCCACGCGATCGATTTCCCCGTGCGCCATTGCGGCAAATGCATCCGAGGGCTTCATCGCCGGCTGCATGTCCGAGGTGTACATCTCGGTGGTCAGGCGTGCCACATCGTTGGCCTTGTACATGCCGTGGATCTGGTCGCACAGGTCGCGCAGGCCCATGCGCTCGTAGCGAGGGAACTTCTGGCAGAACTCGGGCACCGCCTTGTACACGGGCTGATTCTTGTCGAAATCGTCCTTGAACTGCTGCAAGGCCGTTACCAGGGTATTCCAGCGCCCCTTGGTGATGCCGATGGTGAACATGATGAAGAAGGAATACAGCCCGGTCTTCTCGACAATGACCCCGTGCTCGGCGAGATACTTGGTGACGATGGCCGCCGGGATGCCGGTCTTGGCGAACTTCCCCGACACATCCAGCCCGGGCGTGATGATGGTCGCCTTGATCGGGTCGAGCATGTTGAATCCGGTGGCGAGGTTGCCGAAGCCATGCCATTTGTCATTGGCCTTGAGCACCCACTCCTCACGCGAGCCGATACCCTCCTGGGTGATGTTCTTTTCCGGGCCCCACACCTTGAACCACCAGTCCTTGCCCCACTCGTCGTCGACCTTCTTCATGGCGCGACGGAAATCCAGCGCCTCGGCAATCGACTCCTCCACCAGCGCAGTGCCTCCGGGCGGTTCCATCATCGCCGCAGCCACGTCGCAGGAGGCGATGATGGCGTACTGCGGCGAGGTCGAGGTATGCATCAGGTAGGCCTCGTTGAAGCGCGCTCGGTCGAGCTTCTTGGTCTGCGACTCCTGCACCAGAATCTGCGAAGCCTGGGAAATTCCCGCTAGCAGCTTGTGCGTGGAGTGGGTGGCAAAGATCATCGCGTCCTTCGGGCGCGGCCGGTTCTTTCCAATGGCGTGCATGTCCTTGTAGAACGGATGGAAGGTCGCGTGCGGCAACCAGGCCTCGTCGAAATGCAGGGTCTCGATGGTGGAGTTCAGCGTGTCCTTGAGCATCTCGACGTTGTAGAGCACGCCATCGTAGGTACTCTGCGTGATGGTGAGGATGCGCGGCTTCTTGCGCTTGGCATTGCGTGCAAAAGGGTTGGCCTCGATCTTCCTCTTGATGTTCTCGGGGCTGAACTCCTCCAGCGGAATCGGGCCGATGATGCCCAGGTGGTTACGCTTGGGCGTGAGGAACACCGGGATCGCGCCGGTCATCGTGATGGCATGCAGGATGGACTTGTGGCAGTTGCGATCCACCACCACGATGTCGTCGGGCGCAACGTTGGCATGCCAGACCATCTTGTTCGAGGTCGAGGTGCCGTTGGTGACGAAAAAACAATGGTCGGCGCCGAAGATGCGTGCGGCGTTGCGCTCGGAAGCGGCCACCGGCCCGGTGTGATCGAGCAACTGCCCGAGCTCATCCACCGCATTGCACACGTCGGCGCGCAGCATGTTCTCGCCGAAGAACTGGTGGAACATCTGTCCCACCGGACTCTTCAGGAAGGCCACGCCCCCGGAATGCCCAGGGCAGTGCCAGGAGTAGGATCCGTCCTGCGCGTAGTCCACGAGCGCGCGGAAAAACGGGGGGGCTAGCCCGCCCAGATAGCTGCGCGCCTCGCGGATGATGTGCCGCGCCACGAATTCCGGCGTGTCCTCGAACATGTGGATGAAGCCATGCAGTTCGCGCAGGATGCTATTGGGCAGGTGACGGGAAGTGCGCGTCTCGCCATAGATGTAGATCGGGATATCCGCGTTCTTGAAGCGGATCTCGTCGATGAACTTGCGCAGGTTGAGCACCGCCGGATCGAGCTCCGGTCCCGGCGTGAACTCCTCGTCATCGATCGACAGGATGAAGGCGCTGGCGCGCGACTGTTGCTGCGCGAACTGCGACAGATCCCCGTAACCGGTCACACCGAGAATTTCCATTCCTTCGTCCTCGATCGCCTTGGCGAGGGCGCGGATGCCTGAGCCACTGGTGTTCTCGGATCGAAAATCCTCATCGATGATGACGATGGGAAAGCGAAATTTCATGCGGGTCTCCGGCAGGTGCTGAATGAATGGGGGCGCGCGGCCGGCATCGGCCCCGCGACTATCGTTATGGAAGGCACTTTAGTGCGGATGGAACAAGTACGCGCGCAATCGCCAGCAGCCAATTGTTCAGAACCCCAGTAGCTTGGCCATGCTGTCGACCTGCTCCTTGTTCACCGGCTTGGGCTGCACGTACTGCTTTGGCAGACGGCGGGTGTCGTAGATACCGACGATGCCAGGCTCGTCATTGAACACCTTGTTGCCATCGGGAGACATGATGTAGTTGGCAAGCAGCCGCGCCGCATTGGGATGCTTCGCTTTACCGCGCGCGGTCAGGATGAGATAGAACTGCGTGCCCGTGGTGAATTCGGGGGTTACCGTATCCACCGGGGCGCCTTTCTCCTGCACCCCAGTCACCACGGGCGGGATGACCGGCGGGTACATTGCGCCCTCACCGGCAGCCAGGCCCTGGACCGCAGGGATCCCGCCGGGGTAGCGGCGTGGATTCTGGGCGCGCAGCAGCGTGAAGAAACCTTCGCCGTATTTCTCATAGAGGATGCTCCAGAACTGCGTGAACACGAGGCCGACGCGCGGATCGGCAAGGATGATCTTGCCCTTCCACTTCGGATCGAGCATGTCGGTCCAATCCTTGGGCACATCGGCCCCTTTGACCTGGTCCTTGTTGAAGGCGATCATCCACGGTGAAATCTGTACGACGGGGCTCACCCCGTCATAGAAGCGCTCCGGGAATTCGCCGGCGGTAAGCACCGGCAAGTTCGCCTGCGACATGGGCTCGACCCAGCCCTTCTTCAAGCCATCCGGAAAATAGGGGTCAATACCGCCCGCGGTGATGATGATGTCGGCGGCAAAGGTGCCCGACTCTGCTTCGGCGAAATAGCGCTGCGCGAGCGGCGCTGTGGACAGGCGTATGAAACCACTCTTGATGCCGTATTTCGCGGTAAATGCCGCCCCGGTGCGGCGAGGCACGCTGTCCGGTGCAGCGGAATAGATCGTGACTTCACCCTCCTCCTTGGCCGACTTGATCAGCGCGTCGAGATCAGCCTTGGCGCGCGCCGCGTTGCCGGCCGGCGCCGCCTTTGCCGCTGGCTTCGCCGCCTGAGCGAGCAATAACGGTGTGCCTGCGCCAAGCCGAGCGTCCACGGCATACGCGGTGGCGACCAACCCCATCATTGCCAACGCGATGGGGCCCAGCTTGCGAGTTACCAGTGCGAGGAAGATTCCCGGGTGTGAGTTCATGTCTGTCTGCTCCAAGATTTGTGTTGCCTGACACAGGCGCCCCGTACCTTCCAACGGGCACTGTCTCGGCACCCTGACGCTCGCCCGGCTTTCCCAACGCGGGAAAAACGCAAAATTTGCTGCGCGAATAGTACCCTCAAATCCGCTACGTAGCGCCCGCGGCCACCGTCAATCCCGCTCGACCGCCGCCCGTAAATCGACACCCAGGCGCGGCGCATTGGCTTCAGGGAGGGCAACCTGAATGGCCCCGCGCCCATCCTGGCCAAAGGCGTTCTGGAAACGGACCGCCTCGGGGTAGGGGAAGAAATCATCGAACTGGCCAGCCCGAATACGCTCCTGTGCGTCCTGCCAGAACTCCGGGGTCAGCAAGTCCGAGTGATAACGCAGGAAGGCTTCGCGGATGCGTGGCGAGGACAGCAGGAACGCGCCGAACTCCTCGGGGAATACATCGTACTTGCCGACCGGATACCAGGTCTCGCCCGACAGCTCGAAATCGGGATTCGGCGCCTCCGGAATGCGGCGAAAAATGCAATCCGTCATGTATTCGATTTCGTCGTAGTCGTAGAACACCACCCGGCCATAGCGCGTAATGCCGAAATTCTTGAACATCATGTCGCCGGGAAAAATGTTCGCCAGCGCCAGTTCGCGGATGGCGTTGCCGTAATCCCGCACCGCGTGCTCGACCTGCTCATCGGTGGCGCTGTCCATGAACAGGTTCAGGGGCTGCATGCGTCGCTCGATGTAGAGGTGCTTGATGATCACCAGGTCATCCTCCTCCTCGATCAACGAGGGCGCGGTGCGCTTGAGCGCATCGATCAGTTCGGCGCTGCAGCGCTCGCGCGGCAGCGCCACGTCGGAGAACTCCAGGGTATCGGCCATGCGGCCTACCCGGTCGTGGCGCTTTACCAACAGATACTTCGACTTGACCGTGGCGCGGTCCGTGTCCTTGGGCGGCGCGATATGGTCGCGAATGACCTTGAACACATAGGGAAAGGACGGCAGGGTAAACACTTCCATCACCAGGCCGCGGATGCCTGGCGCGATGACGAACTGGTCGCGCGAGTGGCGCAGGTGCTGCATCAGGTCCCGGTAGAAATGATTCTTCCCCTGCTTCTGCAGACCGAGCATGGTGTAGAGCTCGGCCCTGGACTTCCACGGCATGATCGAACGCAGGAATTGCACGTACGCGGACGGAACCTCCATGTCGACCATGAAGTAGGCGTGGTTGAGCGAAAACAGCAACCCGATGCGCCAGGCATCCAACAGGATCGTATCGGGCACCAGGCGCCCCTCGGCATCGTGCAACACCGGGATCGCGAACGGAAACTCCTGGTGTCCGTTGACGATCTTTCCGATCACGTAGGCCGCCTTGTTGCGATAGAACGCCGTGTGCAGTACCTGAATCTGCAGGTTGGTCTCCTTTTGCGGCCAGCCCCCGAGATGCGCTTCGATGCTGGAGGCTATGCGCTGCGCATCACGCCCGATGTCCTGGTAGGGCTGCTGCCAGCCGAAGTCGACCAGGATTTGCTGGAAGGTGTCGGCCATGGACTGCCACACGGGGTAATAGCTGCGATAGGCGGGCGGGTCCGATTCGAGGTACTCGACCGAGATGGCCGGCCGAAAGAAGATGAAGTCGTTGTGGAAATAGGTCCGGTGCAGAATTTTGCAGGACACCGAATTGAAGAAGGTTTCGGCCAGCTCGGGCTGCTTATGCTGTGTGAGCAGTCCGATGTACTCGAGCTTCACCTGCTGCCAGGTGCGATGCGCCAATTCATCGGCGTGGAATTCCCGTCCCAGGCGCGATACCGTTTCGTGCACACGGGCATCGAAGAAATGGATGCGCTCCTTGACCGCCTGCTGTACCGCGGGCCAATCACCCGAGTCGAATCGGTTTTTCGCCCCGGCGCTGGACTCACGGAACAGTCGATAGTGCTTATCAAAGCCCTCGATCATCCGCATCGCAATGGCGAGCGCGGGGCCCTCCGCCGCGACCTGCGCCAACGCATCGTCCACATCCTCGGGGACAGTGATCGGCAGCGGCTCCCTTGGATTCGCCATGGTGAATGTAATTCTAGCATCGGCATGACCCCCATCTCGTTTCGTGCGCCGACTGTGGGCCTTTCTGCCTCGGGCTGGAAGTTCGTGTCCAGATAGTGGATAATTTGCCGCGCATGATCGATGCGGCCTTGGCCGCTTCTTCGCCCGATTACGATCGGCGCGCCCCATAACGGCAAACCGAATATTCCCAATCCTCAAAACGGAGCTGGCATGAACGCAACTTCAAAAATCAAGATCCCCCCGAATGGCGCCCGCATTGTTCCCGGCAAACCCATTCCAGACAATCCGATCATTCCCTATATCGAGGGTGACGGCACCGGGGTCGACATTTCGCCCGTGATGATCAAGGTCGTGGATGCCGCAGTCGCCAAGGCCTACAAGGGGAAGAAAAAGATTCACTGGATGGAAATCTATGCCGGCGAGAAGGCAACCAAGGTGTACGGCGGCGACATGTGGATGCCGCCGGAAACACTGGAAGCCGTGAAAGACTACGTGGTGTCCATCAAGGGCCCGCTGACCACACCGGTGGGCGGGGGCATCCGCTCGCTGAACGTGGCGATGCGCCAGGAACTGGACCTTTACATCTGCCTGCGTCCGGTGCGCTACTTCAAGGGCGTGCCTTCCCCGTTGAAGGAGCCGGAAAAGACCGACATGGTCATCTTCCGCGAGAACTCGGAAGACATCTATGCCGGCATCGAATGGCAGGCCGAGTCGGAGAAGGCCAAGAAGATCATCAAGTTCCTTCAGGATGAAATGGGCGTCACCAAGATCCGCTTCCCGAATACCTCCGGGATCGGCATCAAGCCGGTGTCGCGGGAAGGCACCGAGCGCCTCGTGCGCAAGGCCATCGAGTACGCCATCACCAACAAGCGCGAGTCGGTGACCCTGGTACACAAGGGCAACATCATGAAATACACCGAGGGCGGGTTCCGCGACTGGGGCTACGCACTGGCGCAGAAGGAGTTCGGCGGCGTGCCAATCGACGGCGGCCCGTGGCTCAAACTGCCCAACGGCATCATCATCAAGGACGTGATTGCCGACGCCTTCCTGCAGCAGATTCTGCTGCGTCCGGCGGAGTACGATGTCATCGCCACGCTCAACCTGAACGGGGACTATGTTTCCGATGCGCTTGCAGCCCAGGTCGGCGGCATTGGCATCGCCCCGGGCGCGAACCTCTCGGATAGCGTGGCCTGCTTCGAGGCGACGCACGGCACCGCACCCAAATATGCCGGTCAGGACAAGGTAAATCCCGGTTCGCTGATTCTGTCGGCGGAAATGATGCTGCGTCACATGGGCTGGGGGGAGGCCGCCGATCTCATCATCAGCTCCATGGAGAAAGCCATCACCGACAAGCAGGTGACCTACGACTTCGCCCGACTGATGCCCGGCGCCAACGAAGTGACCTGCTCCAAGTTCGGAGAGGCCATGATCGCCAGGATGTAGTTGCACAGCCCGGATGTAGTTGCGCAGCCCGATTGAGGGCAAATAAAAAGGGGCCGGAATTTCCGGCCCCTTTCTTTTTCCGCCGCTGCGACAAGCTTTGAATCGCCTTCGCTTCGCGATGGCGCGCCGCAGACCAGCTCACATCACTTCGCCACCAAGGCACCCAAGGGCCCGGTCTGCATCACTGCATAACCGAAACTCGGCACGCGCGTCGCCGGATCGATGGTCCAGGAACCGCGGCCGATGATCACCGGCAGGTTCTTCGTTGCGAGCATGGCCTGACGCACGCCTTCACGCGTCGGGTTCGGGCCGGCCGCCTTGATGGCATTGCTGGCAATCAACACCATCGAGTAACCCAGCATCGCCCACGAATCCGGCGCATTGCCATAGCGCTTCGTGTAGTTGACGATAAAGGTCTTGGCCATGTCGTTGACTCCCGTCGGAACGGACTCAGCAGGGAAGACCGTGCCTTCAACCGCCTTGCCGCCAGCCTTCATGTAGTTGATCGATGCCATGCCGGTATTCCCAACCAATAGTGTACTGGCCGGCATCCCGGACTGCTTCGCCTGGAGGATGATGTTCGCGCCCTGCTCCGGCGCCGTGGACAGGAACAGACAGTCGGCCTTGCTTGCGGCAATCTTCGTCGCGAGGGCGGTGAAGTCGGTATCGGCGTTGAGGATGGACTCCTCTGCCACCACATTCACCCCGCCAGCCTTGATTATTTCGTTGAACACCTTGGCCTGGAAAATATAGCCCTCGTTGTCGCGGATGGTGATGCTGAAGCAGGACTTGGGCTTGCGGACCTTGGCAACGAAATCGCCCAGGATCTTCATGTAGCTGTCCGCCGTTTCCGTGGACTTGAACACCCAAGGGCCTGCATTGAGGACCGCCGGCGCGGTGGCGACGGTAAAGATCGGAATCTTCAGATCAACCGCCACCGGGCCCACCGCCATCGCCTCGCCGGTGGACACCGGGCCGATGACCATCACGGCATTGTCGCGTGTCGCCATGCGCGTCACCAACGCTACCGCCTCCTGCGTCACGGAGCGGTTGTCCTCCACCAGCAAAGACACCTTGGTGTTGCCGAAGAAGTTCTTTGCCTGCAATTCCTCGAACCCCATGCGAATGGCATTGATTGCGGCGGTTCCGACGAACGCGAAAGTCCCTGTATTCGCCATCACCACGCCAAGCTTCACCTCCTGCGCACTCGCCGGTGCCGTTGCTGCAAGCAACGCAACCGAAGTTCCCAACACGCTTAGCATTCGCTTCATGTGAATCTCCTCAATGAATACAACGGTGGACAATTACTCGGAGCCCGTTCCCTGCCCCAGGTAATGGGCCTCGATTTCCGGATCGTGCGCAAGCAGGCAGCTCTCACCGGCATGGACGATGCGCCCCTGCTCGAGTACGTAGGCGCGATGCGTGACTTCAAGCGCCTGCTTGGCATTCTGCTCGATGAGCAGAATGGTCAAGCCCTCCTTGTTGAGCGCAACCAGCGTGGCAAAGACCTGGCTCACGATCAGTGGCGCCAGGCCCAAGCTGGGCTCGTCAAGCAACAGGAGTCGCGGGCCACCCATCAGCGCGCGCCCAATGGCCAGCATCTGTTGCTGCCCGCCCGACAGGGAGCCCGCACGCTGCTCGCGCCGTTCTGCAAGGATGGGAAAAAGCTCGTACACCCGCTGCAGGGGGTATGTGGCTGCACGCCCCCTGAGCGCAGTCGCTCCGAGCTGAAGGTTTTCCAGCACCGACAATTCGGCAAACACCTGGCGGCCTTCGGGCACCTGCAACAGCCCCTGACGCGACACCGTCCAGGGATCCTTGCCGACCATCT
>CANJRC010000021.1 GCA_947476535.1 Betaproteobacteria bacterium | reverse complement strand
ATCATTGGCGAATCGTTCATCGGCCAGGATCGCTGTGCCCTGGTGCTGGGAGACAACATCTTTCACGGGCACAACCTGGCCGACGACCTGTTGCGGGCTGCGGCCAAGAACACCGGCGCCACGGTATTCGCCTATCCGGTGAACGACCCACAGCGCTATGGCGTGGTGGAGTTCAATGCCCAGGGCCGCGCCGTGAGCCTGGAAGAAAAACCGGAAAAACCCAAGTCACGGTTTGCCGTAACCGGACTCTACTTCTATGACAACGACGTGGTGACTATCGCCAAGGGCCTGGCGCCTTCCGCTCGCGGGGAGCTCGAAATTACCGATGTCAATCGCACCTACCTGGAGCGAGGGTCCCTCGACGTGGTGAGCTTCGGACGCGGCCTGGCGTGGCTGGACACGGGCACGCATGAATCACTGCTGGAGGCCAGCCAGTTCATTGAAATTCTGGAGCGGCGCCAGGGGCTGAAGGTCTGCTGCCCAGAGGAGATCGCCTACCGGCAGGGATTCATTGACGCAGAGCGACTGGCCGAGCTTGCAGCCCCCCTCGGCAAGAGCGGGTATGGGAAATATCTCTTGTCCCTGCTTTCCGATCCGCTCTAGGAAACAGTTTCCAGCACATGAAAATCACCCCGACAGTCCTGCCTGAAGTATTACTGATCGAGCCACGAGTCTTTGGTGACGCCCGCGGCTTTTTCTTCGAGAGCTGGAACGAACGGGCTTTTCAGACGGCGGGCATCACGGCCCATTTTGTGCAGGATAATCACTCGCGCTCGGCGGTTGGGGTGCTACGAGGATTGCACTACCAGATCAACCAGGCACAGGCAAAATTGGTGCGCGTGGTGGCGGGAGAAATCGTCGACGTCGTGGTCGACATTCGAAAGTCCTCGCCGAATTTCGGGCGCCACGCCGTCATCCGGCTGTCGGCTGATACGCACGACATGTTGTGGGTGCCGATCGGCTTCGCCCACGGCTTTTGCGTCACATCGGAAATTGCCGAAGTCCTGTACAAGACGACGGATTTCTATGCCCCGCAACATGAACGCTGCATCCTCTGGAACGATCCTGATCTGGGGATCCAATGGCCATTGCAGGCACCACCAGTCCTGTCCGCCAAGGACGCTGCCGGGGTGCCGTTGCGCAATGCGGAGGTCTTCGCTTGAAAATCCTCGTCACCGGTCGTGACGGCCAGGTGGGCTGGGAACTCAGTCGCGCCCTGGCGCCACTGGCCGAAGTCACGTCGCTGGATCGTTCCGGGCTTGATCTTGCGAAATCCGACGCCATCCGCACGACGGTCAGGGCGTTCCGCCCGGACATCATCGTCAATGCCGCAGCCTATACCGCAGTCGATAAGGCCGAAAATGAGCCCGAGCTGGCCCAAGCCATTAACGAACAGGGGCCGCAGGTTCTGGCTGAGGAAGCCAAGCGCTGCAATGCGTTGCTGATTCACTATTCGACGGACTATGTCTTTGACGGGCACAAAGCCAGCCCTTATGTCGAGGACGATCAGACCAACCCGCTCAGCGTCTACGGACGTTCGAAGCTCGATGGTGAGCAGGCCATACAATCGGCGGGGTGCCGATACCTCATCCTGCGCACGGCCTGGGTCTATGCCGCACGCGGAAAGAATTTCATGCGCACCATCATGCGGCTTGCGCGCGAGCGTCCGGAATTGCGGGTCGTGAATGACCAGTTTGGCGCGCCGACCTCGGCACCAGCAATTGCGGATGCGACGGCTTCTATCGTCGACGCCTTATTCAAAGGGTCAGGTGACCATGGCATTTTTCACCTGACTGCCGCAGGCCGCGCAAGCTGGTTTGATTTTGCCGAGCTGATCGTGAAGGCATCCGGACCTCCTTATCCCGTCGTACACCCGATTCCCGCCAGTGAGTATCCGACTCCGGCGCAACGCCCAGGCAACTCCTGCCTGGACAATGCAAAGCTTGCACGCGTATTTGGCATCACACTGGCCGACTGGAGAGTCGAGGCACAGCGAATACTCACCGGACTGCGCCAAACGGCACCAACTCCCAGTCAGAAGGCCTAACGGAGAACCCGCATGGAAACCGTCGCCGTTGTCGGACTGGGCTATGTCGGGTTGCCGCTCGCCATCGAATTCGGCAAGCAACGCAGGACCATTGGCTTTGACCTCTCCGAATCCAAGGTCACCGACTACCGACAAGGCGTGGATGCAACCGGGGAAATGCCCGTCGCGTCTTTCCGGGCTGCATCCAAGCTCGAATACACGACGGACCCCACCCAGCTGGCTGACGCAAGCATCATCGTGATCGCCGTACCAACACCCGTGGACAGCGCCCATCAACCGGATTTCCGGCCGCTGGTATCGGCCAGCAAAAGCGTCGGGCGCCATATGCGGCCGGGAACAATCGTGGTCTATGAATCCACGGTGTATCCCGGCGCGACCGAGGAAATCTGTGTCCCAGTCCTGGAGCGACACTCCGGGATGAAATGGAAAAAGGACTTCCACGTCGGCTACTCGCCCGAAAGGATCAATCCCGGCGACAAGCTGCATACCCTGACAAAAATCATCAAGATCGTTGCGGGTGACACCACCGACACCTGCGACCGGATTGCCGCCTTGTACGAAAGCATTGTCATCGCCGGCGTACACCGCGCATCAAGCATCGCCGTGGCCGAAGCTGCCAAGGTCATCGAGAACACGCAGCGCGACCTCAATATCGCGCTCATGAATGAACTCGCGATCATTTTTGACAAGCTGGGACTGGATACCCTCGAGGTGCTGGAAGCCGCTGGAACCAAGTGGAACTTCCTCCCGTTTCGACCCGGGCTCGTGGGTGGCCACTGCATCGGGGTCGACCCCTACTACCTGACGCACAAGGCCGAAATGGTCGGCTATCACCCGCAAGTCATTCTTGCGGGACGACGCATCAATGATGGAATGGGAAAGTACATTGCAGAGCAGACCATCAAGACCATGATTCGCGCGGGATCTTCGATCCGCGGCGCTCGGGTCAATGTGCTTGGTCTGACATTCAAGGAGAACTGCCCTGATTTGCGCAACTCACGCGTCGTCGATGTCATCGCAGAACTCCGGGATTATGGTTGCGAAGTATTCGTGCATGATCCGACGGCAAATCCTGACGACGCCGAGCGCGAATACGGGCTAAAGCCCGTTCCATGGGTCCAATTGCCACGTGCCGACGCACTGCTGGTGTGCGTAGCCCACGCTGAGTTCATCGCACGTTCCGTGGAGGAGTACAAGTCGAAGCTCATCCCGGGAGGCGCATTCATTGACGTCAAGTCCGCGTTCGACCGCGACGCGCTGACTGGTGCCGGATTTCGAGTATGGCGCCTGTAGCGCAACCATACGAACACTGGCGATACCTTAACACTTCACACGTATAATCAATAGATTATGGCCACATCCCGAACCAAGAAGAAAATCGCCCTCGTCACCGGCATCACCGGACAGGATGGCTCCTATTTGGCGGAGTTTCTGCTCGCCAAAGGCTACGAGGTGCATGGCATCAAGCGGCGGTCATCGCTGCTAAACACCGATCGCATCGACCATCTGTACCAGGATCCCCACGAAAAACGACGCCGCCTGTTTCTGCATTATGGGGACATGACCGACACGTCTGCGTTGACGCGGGTGATCCAGAAGATCGAACCCGACGAAATCTACAACCTGGCCGCGCAAAGCCATGTCGCGGTGTCATTCGAAGAACCGGAGTACACGGCCAATTCCGATGCACTGGGAGCACTGCGCGTGCTGGAGGCCATCCGAATCCTCGGCCTGGCCAAGAAAACGCGCTTCTACCAGGCCTCGACATCCGAACTGTATGGGCTAGTACAGGAGATCCCGCAGAAGGAAACCACGCCGTTCTACCCGCGCTCACCTTATGCGGCCGCAAAGCTGTATGCCTACTGGATCACGGTGAACTATCGTGAGGCCTACGGCATCTATGCCTGCAACGGCATCCTCTTCAACCACGAGTCGCCCGTGCGCGGGGAAACCTTCGTCACCCGCAAGATCACGCGCGCATTGGCACGCATCAAGCTCGGGCTGCAGGACTGCCTTTACCTCGGGAACCTCGACTCGAAGCGCGACTGGGGCCATGCGCGCGATTTCGTGGAAGCCCAGTGGCTGATGCTGCAACAGCAAAAGCCGGAGGATTTCGTCATCGCGACCGGACGGCAATACAGCGTGCGTGATTTCGTCAACGCCGCAGCGGCCGAACTTGGCATCAAGCTGCTATGGTCCGGCAAGGGCGTAAAGGAAATCGCCCGGGTTGCGAGCAGCAATGAAAAGGGCCCCGGAAAAGGCAAGGTCATCGTGCGGGTCGATCCGCGCTATTTTCGACCGACAGAAGTCGAGACGCTGCTCGGCGACGCCAGCAAGGCGCGCCGCAAGCTCGGCTGGAAGCCGAAGATCACCTTCCGCGAATTGGTTGCGGAGATGGTGACCGAAGACCTGAAAGCCGCTGAACGTGACGAGTTGGTCAAGCGTCACGGGTACGCCGCCTACGACTTTCACGAGTAAATTCGTGGACCGGAACGCACGCATTTTCGTCGCCGGGCATCGTGGACTGGTCGGCTCGGCCCTCGTCAGACGATTAAAGGCGGGGGGGTATTCCGAGATCATCACGAGGACGCGTGCCGAATTGGACCTGACCAACCAGGCTACGGTGACGGCGTTTTTTAACAACACCAAGCCCGAGTACGTCTTCATGGCTGCCGGCCGCGTCGGAGGAATCCACGCCAACTCGACCTACCCCGCCGAGTTCATCCATGAAAACCTCGCCATGGAGGCGAATGTCATCTCGGCCAGCCACCGGCATGCGGTCAAGAAACTCCTCTTTCCGGGCTCGAGTTGCATCTATCCACGCAACGCCCCGCAACCAATCAAGGAGGAGTACCTGCTGACCGGGCTGCTCGAACCGACCAACGAGGCCTATGCGATCGCCAAGATCGCCGGCATCAAGATGTGCTCGGCGTACAACCGGCAATATGGCACCAACTACCTGTGCGTCATGCCAACGAACCTCTATGGCCCGGGCGACAACTACGACCTCGCGAACTCCCATGTGCTCCCCGCGCTGATCCGGAAAATGCACGAGGCCAAGATACGAGGCGATGAAAGCGTTGTCGTTTGGGGGACGGGCAGGCCGCGGCGTGAATTCCTCCACAGCGACGATCTGGCCGATGCCTGCGTTTTCCTGATGGAACGGTTCAATGCATCGGAGGTCGGAGAATTGGTCAACCTCGGCGCAGGCTCAGACATCCCGATCAAGGAACTCGCGCGAATCATTGCCGATGTCGTGGGCTTCGACGGTGTCCTCGTGTTTGATACCTCCAAGCCGGATGGCACCCCACAGAAACTGCTGGATGTCTCACGTATGGCCGGATTCGGATGGAAACCGAAGATCGGGTTTCGGGAGGGGATTGCTTCTACCTATCGCCAGTATTGTGAAGTGCTTTCCGGGAATGCCCCCTAGTGCCGGATTCAACTCCTCGAGCAGTCACAGATCCGACTGTCCTGACCGCACACTGGATGATCAATTTCCGCAGCAGCCGTGCAGATTGATCGGCTCGCTCGCATCGGTGTCGAGGCTACCTGGGTAGCGGTCGGGCAATTGCTCGCATTTCTGGGCGGCTTCGCGACCATCAAGTTACTCACCGGAGAACTCGGTCCGGCCGCATACGGCCAGTTGGCATTGGGCATCAGCGCCGCCGGCGCGGTCCATATGTTCATCTACGGCCCAATCGAACAGATCGCGCTGCGGTTTGTGTCAGTCTATCGCGAGCGCGGGCGCCTCGACCTTCTGTTTGGCAGCCTGCGAAGATTCCATATCTACGCGGCACTGATTGTCGGAGCCTGCATCGTCATTGTTACCGCGGCACTTCAGTCATTGGCCGGGGGAGCATGGAGCAGGCTGATCCTGCTGGCCATGCTCTTGGGTGTGGCAGGCGGAATCAGCACGACCCTGGCTTCAATACAGTCTGCGCTGAGGCGGCGCGCATGGGTGGCATTCTTCCAGGCATCCGACGTATGGCTTCGGCTGCTCCTAGCCGTGGGCGGCCTGGCCTTGACCGCGAGAACAGCCGACATCGCTCTAAGCGGCTTCTGCCTGGCCGCGATCACCACCGCGACCGTTCAAATTGTCTGGACAATGCGAAGCCCACTGATTTGCCACCACCTGGGTGGCCACAAGGACCAAGACGCACGGACCCAGCGCGAAGCGATGGCGGAATTGACGGCCTACGGCCGGCCCTACATCGCATTCGCTGCCTTTGCCTGGTTCAGCACCTACTGTGATCGCTGGATTATCCTGGCCTATCTGGATGACAAGGCGGTGGGCGTCTACGCCGCCGTTTTCCAAATTGCCAACGCACCGATAGCGCTCTTCCTGGGGCTGACGAATCAGTTTCTGGTTCCCCTGATCTTCGATCGCGCAGGCGGCGCCACGACACAATCGCAGATTCACTCAAGCGCAAGGTTACTGCATGCGGCAACCGCGGCTTATGTACTGGTACTGGCGGGAATTGTAGGCGCGGCGGTGATCGCAGCCGAACCTTTGGTCAGAATCCTAACCAGCAGCGAATTTTCCGCTCATGCGGGAATCCTCTGGGTTGTCTGCATGGGGCTGAGCCTGTCCAGTACGGCACAGTTGCTGGTGATCAAGGGACTCTCCCACGGGCGCCCCCAGAGTTACGTGCTGCCCAAGTTCGTGCAACTGGTACTGCTGCTGGCCAGCATGTCTCTGTTGGTCAAGCACCTGGCACTCATGGGTGTCGCCTTGTCGCTCTGCATTTCAAGCGCCGGGTATCTGGCAATGGTTGTCTATGTGAACCGGCGGCTAAACGTGCGCCCAACTTGATATCATTCGACACCACCACACTGCAAAGCAAAGCCATTGGCAACGCTCGACAAGCTCTTCGAATTCAACCAGCACAATCGTGACCTGTTCATTCGGGAAATTGCCGCGACCACGCAGTCAGGTATGCGTGTCCTGGACGCTGGAGCAGGCCCTTGCAAGTACCGGCCCCTGTTCAACCATTGTCACTATGAGTCGCAGGACTTCGCGAAATACGAGGGTTCCGATCATCGTTACGGCGAACTCGACCACGTATGCGATATCACCGCAATACCGGTCCCGGAATCCACCTACGACCGCGTAATCTGCACGGAGGTTCTTGAGCATGTACCTTACCCGGACCGGGTCATCGCCGAATTGGCGCGGGTGCTCAAGCCTGGAGGCTTGCTTGCCATCACGGCCCCGCTGATTTCGGGAATACACATGGCCCCCTATCACTACTGCAGCGGTTTTTCACCGTACTGGTATCGACACTTCATGCCCCTCAATGGCCTGAACGTGGAATCCTGCCGGCCCAATGGCGGATTTTTCGCGTTTTACGGCCAGGAGTCGCGCCGCTTTCTGTACATGATGACGCCGCGCAACCGCCTGGGTCGGATCCTGTTTTTCCCGTTCAAGCTGCTGCTTGCCTTGTGGTTTCGCCTGCTGATGCCGGTTGCATGCCATTTCCTCGACAAGACCGATAATGAACCGGACTTGACCGTCGGGTATTTCGTCGTGGCGAGGAAAGATCCTCATAACAGCGCGGGATAGCATGGCTTCGGAGCAGCTCATAGTGGAACGCATATCTCAGCGACTGAAAGCGCATGTAAAAAGGACGCCATGGCTGAAGCGGGTGGTCCTGCTATCGATGCGCATGTCGGACGCGATGGCGTGGAAACTGAGGCTTGATGCATTCGTTCGATATGCCCAATTTTTCCGCGATTGGCGCAGATTCAAGGAAGCCGGTGGCAAAGCGGCCGCAATGGATTTTTACCCATGCCTGTTCGACAACACGTCATCGACCCGAATCGACAGTCAGTATTTCCACCAAGCCTTATGGGCCTTCGGACTGATCAAGGACAGCAAGCCCGCCCTGCACGTGGATATCGCTTCGGAAGCGAGCTTCGTAGGAATGCTGACCACCATCACCAGCGTGGTATTCGTCGATATTCGGCCGCTGTTTTTGCGCATCCCCAACTACACCGGATTGGCGGCCTCGGTAACCGCATTGCCTTTTGCAGATACATCCGTTTCTTCGTTGTCCTGCCTGCATGTCATTGAGCATGTCGGCCTGGGCCGCTATGGGGATCCCATCGATCCCTACGGCCCGGAAAAAGCCTGTCGTGAGATTGTCAGGGTGCTGGCAGCCGGAGGCAATGCCTTCATCTCGGTTCCGGTGGGCCGGCCGCGCGTGAGCTTTAACGGACTCAGGGTATTCGCTGCCACCGAAGTTCTTGCGTTGTTCAGTGGCTTGGGCCTTCGCCGTATGGCGTTGATAGACGTCCCCGGGGATTTCATACCCGAGGTCAATCCTGATTCTGTCGATATCCACGATTCCGCCGGCGCAATGGATTTTGCCCTCGGCTTGTACTGGTTCACAAAAGCGGGTCAACAATGACAACCAGCCAGCCGGATCACGTTGAGCGCAAACGGCTCGCGGACTTTGCTTCCAATCACCATTCGCAATTTGGCGAAGACGGCATCATCGACAAGATCTTTGAGATCATCGGAACGCGTTCCAAGGTCAGCGTCGAATTCGGGGCATGGGATGGATTTCACCTTTCTAACACCGCAAATCTCTGGACCAACGGCTGGAAAGGCGTGTTGATCGAGGGGCACCCGGAACGGTTCCGCCAGCTCACGACGAATGTCAGGGATTATTCGTGCGTGTGCATACATGCATACGTCAGCCGGGATGGCGACAACCGCCTGGAAGCCTTGCTGTCCAGGCACGGGGTCGCCCCGGACATCGACCTGCTTTCCATTGACATTGACGGCAATGACTATTACATCGTGGAGAGCCTGGAGACCCTGCGCCCGCGGCTTATCGTGTGCGAATACAATCCGACAATACCGGCGGAGCTGGATCTTTACGCCGAGTATGGAAACTACTTTGGCGCTTCGGTCACCGCCCTGGAGCGGATCGCGCGTACCAAATCCTACCGCCTCGTCGCGCTGACGGATACCAACTGTTTTTTCGTCCTGGAGGAGGATTTCCACAGGTTTTCCGGGTATGAGACCAGGCTGAGCAGGATCAGGGTCGACAGTTCACTCATTCACGTCATGACCGCTTACAACGGCGACTATGTGGTGTCGCGCCAAGGACCCTATGGGCTCAATTTCCCCTATGCCGGCAATCTGAGCGGACCGCACTTTCGAGCTACTTTTAAGCCCCCTTTCAAGAAGCCGTTTGCACTGGCACTGCAGCGATTGCGCCAGTTCGCCAAGTCGGTTTTCGGACGCGACGCCTAGTACTGCGCCCATGGCCAAGGACTCTCCCGACTATCGCAGCATTGCTTATGGCCGTTACAGGCCGGACACCGCCCCGGACTACGCGCGGTTTGCCACTGCCTACGCGCGACGACTTTTGGGGCGACTCAACCCGGAAAGCGATTGGCGGTGCCTGGATCTCGCGTGCGGCTATGGAAACTTCTTAGCCTTTTTGCGGCACTCGGGTGTCCGCGATTTTCTCGGCATTGACGGTGCCGAATCCGCCGTTCTGGCAGCAAAGCGGGAGTTTGGCAATGAACATGCGGCAGTTGCAAACGTGTTCGAATTCCTGCGGGCACATCCCGGGCCATACCGGTTGTTGAGCAGCCTGGATTTCATCGAGCATCTGCGCAAGGACGAAGTATTCGAGTTTCTCGCGTTGGCCCGCGACGCCCTCGAACCGGGGGGCTACCTGCTGATTCGCACACCAAATGCAGGAGCCCCCTTTGGCATGGCAGCCCGCTATAACGACATTACCCACGAAATCTGTTTTACCGCAAATGCAATTGCCGACACCCTGGCCCGATCTGGCCTTCATGCAGCATGCATCTGGGAGGACACTGCAACGCCACAGACGCTTGCCCAAGCAATGCACTGGCTTATCTGGCAGGCAGTGCGCCTGCTATTCCGGGTAGCGGATGCCGCGGAAACGGGAAGCTGGGGCGACGGCATCCTGACTCGCAATATGTGGGTACTGGCCCGCAGGCCAGGCCCTACAAAGTGAGTCCAAGCGCACGCTCGTGCCATCGCACGGGTGGATGGCGACGATGAATCCGTTTAGCCCGCAAGTCACATTGGCGCTGCGGCGCATCGGGTGGCTGAATCGCATGAATGCGGCACAGAAGGCGTTTTCGACCCGGCGCCAATACCGGCAGATCCTGGCACAGTACCAGGCCATGCCAACGCCGCGACTTGCAACCCCGCCACCGAGTCTTCACCCGAAAAATGCGCTGGGCCTCCTGAATATTTTTTTCCTCGGAACGGATGAAGATCAGGATCGCAGCGGCATGTTGCAGGCACTGGAAGCCCTGGGCAGGGTGCGTCATTTCACCCGAGCCGATGGAAGCTACGGCCAGAACGATCCCCGTCCGGAGGCGATTCGCCGCGAGGCCAATGCATCGCGCCTGTGGCAACTGGTCTCGGACGAAGCCGCCGCCGGCCACCCCCCCGACATCTTGATCGCCCAGACCTGGGCCACGCTGATTGATCCCGCGGTGTTCGGCCGCATTCGTGCGCAGTACGGAACACTCATCGTGAACATTGGTATGGATGACCGGCATCAGTTCCGGGGGCATCGCCTCGGCAACACCTGGAGCGGCACTCTGGGCCTCATCGGCCACATCGACCTCGCCCTGACCGCAGCGCCCGAGTGCGTGGAGTGGTACCTGAAGGAAGCCTGCCCCGCCCTATATTTCCCGGAGGCCAGCGACCCGGGCATCTTCCATCCGATGCCCGACCTGCCCAAAACCCATGATGTCTGCTTCGTTGGTGCCTGCTATGGCATCCGCAAGGAGATCGTCCTCGCACTGAGGAGCGCGGGAATCCGCGTCTCGGCTTTCGGCAATGGTTGGGGCGGCGGCCGCATCTCGACTGCCGACGTACCTAAACTGTTTGCGCAGTCGAAGATTGTGCTGGGCGTAGGTACGATCGGCCACTGCCGGGATTTCTACGCATTGAAAATGCGCGACTTTGACGCCCCGATGTCGGGGAGCCTTTATCTGACCCACAACAACCCCGACCTGTTCCCCCTGTTTCAGCGCGATCGCGAGTTTTCCACCTATAGCAACATCAAGGAATGCGTGGAACGCGCGCATCACTACCTGCGCGAGGACACCTCGCGCGAGAGCGTGGCCGCTGCGGGGCGCGCGCGCGCGCTTCGAGACCATACCTGGTTGCACCGTTTCAGCGGACTGTTCACCCAGCTCGGCCGTCCTTCCGCCCAAGGCCCTCAACCGGGCAACCAGCACTAGCGTGCCCGCGGGCGGAATAACGCAAGTCGGCCGATCCGTTCAATCACCCGCGCAGCCGCAATGCGATAACCGCCTCTCCTCGCCTCGGAAGCATGATAGAGGATGCGCGCACCGACGAGGCAGAGCAGCATAACCAACAACGCGGACTGAACGGCAGTGAGTGACGAATGAAGTTTCTGGGGAGCCAGCGAGTACCAAAAGAATATGATCGGCATGTGAAACGCATAGATCGAATAGCTGAAATCCGCCATATAGGCGTTGAACCCGAAAAACAGCGATTTCCGCCCGCCGTAAGCACACAACAGCATGGCTCCGAATAGCAGCGCGATGATGGCGTCCGACACTGGCTCGGGAACACGGAGGTCATGTCGGTAGACCAGGAAATGGTTGGTCGCCACAATCGACGCGGCCAACGGGATGGCGAGCCATCCGGCAAGGGTTAGTCGGCGAATATGGTGCAGACGGAAAGCTGCATACCCGAGCATCCAAATGGCGAAATAGGCGGTCATGTGCAGGCCGGCCAGCAGTGCAATGATCAACATCACGGCCAGGAACGATACCTGCCGCCGAAACAGCGCGCGCCGGAAATGGATCAACCCAAAAGTCATGTAGTAGCAAAATTCGTAGCCGATCGACCAAAGTGCAGGGTTGCTGCCCAACTGCACCCTGTGGCCGAGCAAACCCTGCAACGAAAACAGGTTGACCAGCATCCGCGCCGCGAAGAAGTCCTGCGGAATGTGCTGGGGCTGACGATAGTTTGCGCTGAACGCTCCCCCTATGCCGTCCAGGATAGCCGTCAGCAGGATTGCGGCAATCAGGACCGAGTAGATCCTGGACCACCGGTCGAGAAAAAATCCCCTGAACCCGTACGCGGAATCGCGACCCTCGCTACGGTGCACTGCGTAGCCGATCAGGTAGCCACTCAGGACAAAAAAGAACATCACCGCGATATGACTATGTGCCGAGAAGTATGAAAACAACTCGCTGGATCGATCGACTGCCTCGCCGATCAGCATTTGCGAAATCATCTCGGCATGCCCCACCAAGACCAAACCGGCACTTGCCCAGCGCACGAAATTCAGAAAATCGGAACGTCCCGGAGAAATAGCCAACATGCGTCGATACATTCAAGACAGTTGAGGAATGGCGGCAGCTACAATAGCGCGCAGCGAAGTCTAGTGTAAAGGCGGTAACTCAAAGTGTGTGGAATCTACGGCCGCATCAGTGCGGCTCCCATCGTCCCGGAAGCGCTGAATCGCATGCGCGACCTGCTGTCCCACCGCGGCCCTGATGACGCAGGCAGCTGGATTTCCACCGACGGTCGCATTGCGCTGGCCCATCGACGCCTGTCCATCATAGACCTGTCACCGGCGGGGCATCAACCCATGGCCGCGCCGGACGCTCGCCTGGTGATTACATACAATGGCGAGATATACAACTACCGGGCACTTCGATCCGAACTTGAAAGTGTTGGGCTGGCCTTCAAGGGCCAAAGCGACACGGAAGTCATTCTCGCCGCATATCGCCGCTGGGGCATGCAGTGCGTCGAACGCCTGAACGGAATGTTCGCCTTCGCGATATATGATGCCGGTGGCGCGGACTCGCCAGCCAGCGTGTTTCTGGCGCGCGACCGTGCCGGGGAAAAGCCCCTTTACTACTCCCTCGGCAATGGGCACTTTGAATTTGCTTCGGAGTTGAAAGCCATCAGCGCTGCTCCGCGCATCGACGCCCAGGCGGTGAACCATTATCTGGCACTGGGCTACGTGCCCGGCGACCTGTCCCTGCTTGAAGGCGTACGGAAGTTGCCGCCCGCTCACGCTGCGCGCCTGGAACTGGTGAACTTCAAGTTGGACACCTGGCGATACTGGCAGCTCCCCGCCCACAGACCCGATGCCAATGCCAGTGTTGAAGATCTTGCCGACCAAGCCCAGGCATTGCTGATTGATTCGGTCAAACTGCGACTGCAAAGCGACGTTCCACTGGGCATCCTGCTCAGCGGGGGCCTGGATTCCAGCCTGGTGGTCGCAGCGGCCGCACGATCGTCGTCCACGCCAATCAGGACGTTTACCATTGCAGTTCCAGGATCAACGCTTGACGAATCGGCCCACGCCGCAATCGTTGCGCGGCATTTCGACACTGACCATCACCGGCTTGAGCTGGGCCAATCATCACTCTCGGTCATCGATGAAATCGCCCCGCTGGTCGATGAGCCATTGGGTGACTCGTCTCTGCTGCCCGCCTATGCACTATCCAGGCTGACCCGCCGCCACGTGACCGTTGCGCTGGGGGGCGACGGTGGCGACGAATTGTTCGGCGGGTATCGGGACTATCCGCATGCACTGGCCGATCAGGCGAGATTCGGCTGGCTGCCGGCCAGCGCCTTTCGCGCCGCAGCCGCGCTCGCGGCGCGATTGCCAGCGGGTGTCCGGGGCCGGAACCGCATTGCGTCCCTGAAGGGTGGCCCACTGCAACAGATCATCTGGGGCTCGCCATACTTCGATGTCGTGCTTCGAAGACGTATTCTTCGTTCCGAATACGCGGAGCTACTGGGTTCCGCCATCGACGCGCCGGAACGTGGTTTGCTGTCCCTGTTTGCGGGTGGCAATGGCCCCGTGGACAGGATGACCCGCACGCATTTCGGCAGCATTCTGCCCGATGACTTCCTGACCAAGGTCGACCGCGCCAGCATGGCCCATGGACTGGAGATGCGCTGCCCGTTCCTTGATCACCGTTTGATAGAATTCTGCTTTTCCAAGGTGCCGGATAATTGGAAAGTCAACGGTGGTGAAACACGCCGACTGCAAAAGCATCTGGCCAGAAGAATGCTCCCCTCCACGCTGGATCTGAACCGCAAACAGGGTTTTTCCATACCCGTTGACCAATGGCTGCGAGCGGAGGCTCCAGGAAGGCTCGCGGAGCGCTTCGAAGCCCTGCCAGATTTCATATGCCGTGACGAGGTACATGCCCTGATACACGGCCTGCATGCCGGACGCGCAAATGGAGCACGCTTGTTTTCCCTCCTGATGCTGTCCATTGCCTGTGTCAATATGCAGACGCGCAGCCAATGACCATGCGCATTTCCGTTTGCATTCCTGCGTACAACCGCGCAGCCGTGCTGCCGGCCCTGCTGGAATCCATCCTGATGCAGGAGTATCCGGATTTCGAAATCGTCATCTGCGAAGACCATTCGCCCGAGAGGCAGGCAATTTCCGATGTCGTTATGCGCTTCACCATGGCGAACCCCGACCGCATTCGTTATTTCGAAAACGAGAAGAATATCGGCTTCGACCGCAACCTGCGACGGCTCATCGAACTGGCGCAGGGCGAGTACATCATGTTCATGGGAAACGACGACCTGCTCGCCCCAGGGGCGCTGGAATGCGTCGCTTCGGCCATCGCCCGCCACCCGAACGTCGGCGTGGTCATCCGAAGCTATGCGTCGTTCGACGATGATCCGAAACGAATCAACCAGGAATTCCGATATTTCGAATCGGAGCGCTTTTTCCCAGCCGGGACAGAGAGCATTGTCACCGCCTATCGCCGCTGTGTCGTGATCCCGGGCGTCACACTGCAGCGCCGTCTGGCCCAAGAGTTGGCCACCGATCAGGTAGACGGCACCCTGCTCTATCAGGTGTACCTGGTCGCACGCATCCTGAGTCGCATGAACGCGGTATTTGTGCCGCAGATAATCGCGCTTTATCGCAATGGCGGAATTCCCGAGCACGGCAATGCCGACAGCGAGCGCGGAAGATTCGTCCCAAGCGTGCGGACAGTTGAATCCTCCTTGCACTTCATGCGCGGAATGCTTCAGGTCGCCCAGTTTGTGCAGGATATCGATGGCGTGCTCGTTCGAGACGCCATCCTTGAAGACATCTCGCGCTACTCCTACCCGGTGTTGTCGATACAGGCGAACAGGCCGGTGGCCGAGTTCTTGGGATACGCACGTGAGCTTCACCACATGGGCTATGGCCGCAGCAAATTTTTTTACCTGTACGTCATCTCGCTGTTGCTGCTGGGATCGACGGGCTCTGAGCGCATTATCCAGTTCATCAAACGCCGCCTCGGATACACGCCCGCACTGGGAAAGGTTTATAAGGGTCGCTCAGCTTGAAGATCCTAGTGGTCGGCGACGGACATTCCGAACTTCATGAGCGTCCAGTCATTCGTGCCTTGCAGGAATTGGGGCACGAAGCCGAAGGCTTTCTCTGGCATCGTTACTTCAAGCCCCCGCCAATTTCGTTGGTTCGTGGCATTCTTCGATTGTTCTACCGGGCCCAGGACAAGTTCGTGCGTGGCCCCGCAGTGGACCGCCTGAATGCGGATCTCTTACAGATTGCTGGAGATCTGCGCCCCGACCTGCTGTTTGTCTACCGCGGCACGCATATCAAGGCGAGCACGCTCAAAAGGATCAGGCTGATTGTCCCCGGCGTTGTTATTGCCGGCTACAATAATGACGACCCGTTCGGCCCAGCTCAGCCACACTATCGCTGGCGTCACTTTCTGGATTGCTTGCCGGACTATGACGTCGTTTTGGCCTATCGCCACCATAATTTGGAAGACTTCACCCGACACGGAGCAAAACGCGTGCGATTGCTGCGCTCCTGGTACGTTCCGGCGCGCAATCACCCGGTCTTGCTCACTCCCGAGGACGAACGGCGCTTTAGGACAGAAGTTGTCTTCGTTGGACACTATGAGGACGATGGACGAGTCGAGTTGCTCGAGGCCATCGTGGCTCAGGGTTTTCGCCTCCGACTGTTTGGCCCAGAAAGATATTGGGACCCCGTGCTTTCCCGTTCGAGTGTACTCAAGCACCTGCGACCGGTTCAACCCGTATGGGGTGATGACTATAACAAAGCGCTATGTGGCGCCAAGGTGGCCTTATGCTTCTTTTCCAGGCTCAATCGCGACACCTATACGCGACGTTGTTTCGAGATTCCTGCGACGGGAACACTGATGCTCAGTGAATACTCAGATGACCTTGCCACCCTGTTTGTCGAAGGACGCGAAGCGGATTACTTCCGGTCGCGCGAGGAGATGATTCACAAGCTGCGACTCTATCTCGACGACAAAGAGCAGCGAGAAAGCGTCGCTCGCGCGGGCCTTCTCCGGATGACTCGCGATGGCCACGACGTGAAGTCTCGCATGGCCGATCTCCTGAGCTGGATGACGCAATCCGGCCTATTGAGGGCCCATGCTGATGTTTAATACTGAATCCAAGATCATGCGCTGGGCTCGCCAAACTGGCTTTGAACGCCTTGCCTGGTCGCTTCGTCGCCTTCACTGTCCAGTCGACAGCAATGCCCTCGTTCTCGAGGTGGGTTCGGGAGGCAATCCCTATCCGCGCTCCAATGTCCTGCTTGACGCCTACGAAACCACACGCGAGCGCCATTGGGTCCCTCTAAGGATCGACCGCCCCATGGTCCTGGGCTACGTGGAAAACCTACCGTTCAGGGATGGTGCGTTTGATTTCGTGATTGCGTCGCATGTACTGGAACACTCCTCCAATCCGGAACGGTTCCTTTCAGAACTGCAACGCGTTGCCCGCGCCGGGTATATCGAGGTGCCCGACGCCTTCATGGAACGCATCAATCCCTATCGGGATCACCGGCTGGAAGTGACCATTCGTGACATGCGCCTGGTGATCAGAAAGAAATCCGCATGGCAAAGCAATCCGGAAATCGTTGAACTGTACGAGCATCACGCCAAGGCATTGATCGCCCACAAATTGATTCCCGCCAATCCCTTTGCATTTCACGTTCGCTATTACTGGGAGTCGCAGATCGCCTTTTCCGTGGTCAATCCCGAAGTTGACGCCGACTGGGCAGTCCCCAAGGATCATGAGCAGGCGCCAGCTGCGTCCTCGACTCCAGGGTGGCGGGGAACATTGATGAATGTCTTGCGAACCACCTTGTCGCAATCGAGACGAAACAAGAATATCGAGCTTGCCGGCCTCCTGTCATGCCCGAACTGCCGCGGATCCATCCGCGTGGAAAACCCGTCATCCATCGATTGCGAAAACTGTCACTCCAAGTTCCCGTTGAAGAATGGCGTACCGGCAATGTACGCGATGAATTCTGGCCGATAAGGGGCGATCACATTGAGGTGTGTCAGGTCCGTAGCGGGAACGCTCAAACCCGAAACAATTCTCTTCCCGACTCATTTTCTATTCCTGATTCGTTCTTTCCGGGCGCGATAGCGTGAAGATTCTCATGGTCAACGCGTCGCTGGAAGCCGTTCATGGCGGGGGAACAGCCGAGAGGACCTATTGTCTGGCGCAATATCTCGCACGGCTGGGCGAGCAAGTCAGCGTATTGACGACAGACATTGGCGGCGGAGATCGTCGACTGGCAGCACTGCCTGGAATTACGCTGATCGTGCTGCACAGCCTCATGGACAGGTTCTATCTGCCGACCCCGGCAATTCATCGCATCTATCGCGCCGTACGGGATGCCGATGTCGTGCACCTCATGAATCATTGGACCGCGATCAATGTATTGGCGTATTGGGCTGCGCGGCTGGCTGGCCGGCCCTATGTGGTCTCCCCAGCGGGGGCTCTGCCCGCTTTCGGGCGATCGAAGCGTATCAAGGCCCTCTATAACGCTCTCGCGGGGCGCGCCATGGTTCGACATGCCGCGCGAGGCATCGCCATCACGGCTTCGGAGATTCCCCAATTTGCGGAATACGGGCTACCCGCCGGGCGCATTGCAGTCATTCCGAATGGGGTGGAATTGCACGACGCCGATGCGACCACAGAACCCGATATCCCGGTCGCCATGCTTTCGGACAAGCCCTACATCCTGTTCCTGGGCCGGTTGAATTCGATCAAGGGTCCGGATTTGTTGCTCGAGGCGTTTCTCGCCGCCGCGGACGACTTTCCGAATGTACACCTGGCATTGGCGGGCCCAGATGAAGGGCTTGAGGAGTCGCTGCGCGCCAAAGCCACGCATAGCACCGCAGTTACGCGTATCCATTTCGTCGGCGCGGTATCGGGGGGGGCCAAGCGTTGGCTGCTCCAGAACGCAAAGCTGGTTGCGATTCCGTCGCGCCAGGAAGCCATGTCCATCGTTGTCCTGGAAGCGGGCGCGCAGGGTCGACCGGTCTTGCTGACCGACCAGTGTGGTTTTCCCCAATTGGCCGAGATTGGCGGAGGCGCCATCGTGCCGGCAACGGCACGAGCCATTGAAGGGGGACTGCGCGAGTTGCTCATGGCCGACGCGCAACTGGGGGGCATGGGATTGAGGCTCCGCGAAGCGATCGAGAAGCGCTACACCTGGGATGCCGCGGCACTGGCGTTGCGCAATTGCTTGATTGAAGTTGTCGGAGAAGTGCCCGAGCGATGAGAATATTGATCGTGTCCCAATACTTCTGGCCGGAGAATTTCCGGATCAATGATCTTGCTATTGCACTGAAGGCTCGCGGCCACGACGTCGTCGTGTTGACCGGCGTCCCCAACTATCCGTCAGGGCGCTACTTCAACGGCTATGGGTGGTTCTCCCCGACACGAGAGAACTGGGAGGGAATTTCGATCATCCGCTGCCCCCTCATCCCGCGCGGCAAGGGTGGCGGACTTCGCCTGGCGATCAACTATGCCTCCTATGCGCTGTCCGCCAGCCTGCTCGGACCGTGGCTGTGCCGGGGCCGATTCGACGTCGTGTTTGCCTACGAACCCTCTCCGATCACAGTCGCCTTGCCCGCATTGTTGCTGGGACGCCTGCGAAACATTCCGGTTTTGCTGTGGGTGCTTGACCTGTGGCCGGAGAGCGTGGCTGCCGCCGGGTCTGTCGAGTCTCCGCTCATCCTGCGCATGATCGACCGTATGGTCAGGTTCATCTACCGGCACTTGGACCTGATCCTGGTCCCCTCGCGCGCCTTCATTGACCGCATCCTCTCGCAGGGCGCTCCCTTGAGAAAGATGCGTTATTTCCCCAACTGGGCCGAAGAAATATTCACTCGTACGCCGGAAGTCCCCATTCCCCTGGAAATGCCCAAAGGCTTTTGCGTTGTTTTCGCCGGCAACATCGGCGCTGCCCAGGATTTCGAAGCCGTCCTGCAGGCAGCCGAGAGAGTGCGCGGGGAAAACGGCATTCACTGGGTGATCGTTGGCGATGGCCGTATGGCCGCATGGTTGAGCGCTGAGATACACGCGCGCAAATTGACCGCCACCGTCCACCTGAAGGGAGCCCATCCGCTCGAGTCCATGCCGGCCCTGTTCGCTGCCGCCGATGCGATGCTGGTCACCTTGAAGGCGGACCCGATTTTCGCCCTCACGATCCCCGGTAAAATACAGTCCTATCTTGCCTGCGGACGGCCCGTGATTGGCATGCTGGACGGTGAAGGGGCCAAGGTCCTGCAGGAATCCGGGGCCGCGCTGGTGGGACCGGCCGGCGATTCGGGAACGCTTGCCGACAATGTACTGGCGCTGTATCGACAGAGCCATGAAAAGCGCCATCTCATGGGACAATCCGGTCGGGAATATTATCTGCGGCACTTTGAACGAAACCACTTGATGAGCGAATTGGAGCAGTGGTTTTCCGAAGTCCGTGACCCAGGACCCCTTCACAAAACAGCCTGACAGAGCCGACTACCCGCCTCATGGCCAATCCATTCAAGAACAAGATCGCCCTCGTCACCGGTGGCACCGGCTCATTCGGGCGTGCCGTCATCGCGCCATTGCTCGCGCGCGGCGTGCGTGAGATCCGCATTTTCAGCCGCGACGAACTCAAGCAGGAAACCATGCGCATTGACATGGCCGAGCCGCGCCTGAAATTCATCATTGGCGATGTTCGCAGCAGGGAAAGCGTCGACCAGGCCACGGAAGGCGCGAATTTCGTATTCCATGCCGCTGCGCTCAAGCAGGTACCCTCCTGCGATTTCTTCCCCATGCAGGCCGTGTTGACGAATATCGTCGGCAGCAACAATGTCATCGAATCGGCCATTGCGCACCGAGTGGGCCGGGTCATCTGCCTGAGCACGGACAAGGCGGTCTATCCCATCAATGCCATGGGCATGACCAAGGGCTTGATGGAAAAGCTGGCGCAGGCCGGGGCCCGCAATCGGCGGGGGGATACGCTGGTTGCCTGCGTGCGCTACGGTAATGTCATGCATTCGCGCGGCTCGGTGATCCCGCTTTTCATCGAGCAGATACGCAGCAAGCGGCCGTTGACAGTCACCGAACCCACGATGACCCGGTTTCTCCTGGCGCTGCCAGAAGCGATTGAATTGGTCATTCATGCATTCGAACATGCGGAGCAGGGCGATATCTTCATCAAGAAGGCGTCCGCGTGCAGCATTGATGTCCTGATCGAGGCCCTCAAGGCGCTGTTTCGATCGGAAGCGCCAGTCAATGTCATCGGCATGCGTCATGGCGAAAAAATATTCGAGACCCTTGCCACTCGTGAAGAAATGCGCAATGCCGAGGACATGGGCGACTACCTGCGGCTGCGCATGGATGCGCGCGACCTGAACTACTCCAAGTACTTTACGGAGGGAGATCGCAAGGAAGTATCCCAAGACGACTACACCTCGCACAACACCACGCGCCTGAACGTGCGTGAAGTGCAAAAGCTGCTTCGATCCCTGCCCGAAGTCCGCGCAGCACTGCGCCATCCGGCCTGATCGACCGGATCGAGACCCCGTGCCCAGGATCGGAATCACCGGCGCAAACGGGTTCCTTGGTTGGCACCTGCGCGCCCATCTTTACGCGCGCAAGGACATCCAGGTTTCGACAGCGGACCGGTCGACATTTTCCGACCCGGCCAAACTCCGGGAATTCGTTTCGTCCGTGGATGGCATCGTCCATGTGGCGGGCATCAACAGGGGCACAGAAGAGGAAATTCGCCTGGGAAACGTGACGCCTGCCCAGTCCCTGGTCGATGCATGCGCGGCTGCGCAGGTCACCCCTCACGTTGTATTCGCCAACTCCATCCAGCACGAACGAAATACCGCATACGCGCTCGCCAAGCGCGCCTCGGCGGAGCTCCTGGAGCGCTGGAGTCGCGAAAGTGGCGCCCCTTTCACCAACCTGATCCTTCCGCACCTGTTCGGCGAGGGTGGCCGGCCCTTCTACAACGCTGCGGTCACGACTTTCTGTCACCAGATCGCCAAGGGCGAAGAGCCAAAAATCATCGTCGATGCCGACCTCGAGTTGGTCCATGCGCAACGCGTTTGCGCGCGCATCCTCGCGCTCCTGGAAGCGAAGGAAACCGGCCAGATCCGCGTTGAAGGAACGCATGTTCGGGTATCCGATACGATCGCGCGCATCAAGCGAATCGCCGCCCAGTACGCATCGAACATCATCCCTGATCTGTCGACGCAGATCGACCTTGACCTCTTCAACACCTATCGGTCTTATCTCTATCCCGGACAGTATCCGGTGTCACTGGCGCTGCATTCGGACAACCGGGGACATCTCTTCGAGGCGGTGAAGTCCCTGCATGGGGGCCAATGTTTTGTGTCGACAACCCGGCCAGGCATCACCCGTGGCAATCACTACCACCGCCACAAGCTCGAGCGATTCCTCGTGGTGCAGGGAGAGGCTGTCATCAGGGTCCGTAAATTACTGACATCTGATATTACGGAGTACCGTGTATCGGGAATGGACCCGGCATATGTTGACATGCCAGCGCTGCACACGCACAACATCACCAACACTGGCGCCGGCGCCCTGGTTACGTTGTTCTGGTCACACGAGATCTTCAACCCCAATGCGGCAGACACTTTCGCGGAGTCGGTCTGACCATGCCCAAGCTCAAAGTCGTCACCGTCGTCGGCACCCGGCCGGAAATCATTCGCCTCGCCTGCGTCCTGAGGGAGTTGGACGCACACACTGACCATACCCTGGTGCACACGGGACAGAACTACGACTATGAGCTGAACGAAATATTCTTCAAGGATCTGGAACTGCGCGCCCCGGATCACTTTCTCGGCGCCGCGGGAGCAACGCCTGCGGAGACGATCGGCCAGACACTGCTCCGGATCGACCCGCTGCTGGAGGAACTTCGCCCGGATGCGTTCCTGGTGCTCGGCGACACCAACAGTTGCGTGACAGTCATCGCGGCCAAGCGCAGGCGCATCCCGGTATTCCACATGGAGGCCGGCAACCGGTGTTTCGATGATCGCGTCCCCGAGGAGATCAACCGGCGCCTCGTCGACCACCTGAGCGATGTCAATCTTCCCTACAGCGATCACGCCCGGGAATTGCTGCTGCGCGAAGGCCGGCCGCCCGATCGGACCATCAAGACGGGCAGCCCCATGTTCGAGGTGCTCAATCGATACCGCCCGAAAATCACTGCCTCGCAGGTCCTGTCCACGATGAACCTGAAGCGCGGCGAATTCTTCCTGGTGAGCGCGCATCGCGAAGAGAACGTGGATGACCCGGAGCGCCTGCGCCAGCTGTGCGACACCCTGAACCAGATCTCGAAGCATTACCAACAGCGCGTCATCGTCTCGACTCACCCGCGCACACGGAAACGGATCGAAGGTCTTGGCCTGAGTTTCGATCCGTTCGTCGAGTTGCACAAGCCACTCTCGTTCACCGACTACGTTGCGCTGCAAATAGGCGCCCGCGCTGTGCTTTCGGACAGCGGCACGATCACCGAGGAATCCTCGATCCTGGGGTTTCCCGCGCTGAATCTGCGCGACACGCATGAGCGCCACGAAGGCATGGAAGAAGCCGCCGTGATGCTAGCCGGCCTCGAGCCGACACGGGTCCTGCGAGCGCTCGAGGCCTTGCTCGCGCAGCGTCAGGGCGGCGGCGGCACGGTCATTACGCCTTCGGACTACACGATGCCGAACGTATCCCAGAAGGTGCTGCGCATACTGCTCAGCTACACGGATTACGTGAATCGCACCGTGTGGCACAAAAAGGCATGACATTTCTCCTGGATCGCAGATTCCTCGCATGCTTGCAGTAGTAACGGGGGCGACCGGCTTTGTCGGCCGGGCCGTGTGCGCACGACTCTTGAAATCGGGATGGCGCGTCAGAGGCCTGGCCCGCACTCTTCGCCCTCAGCCCCCCCAAGGGATCGAGTTGCGGTTGCTCGACCTCGAGCGCGAGGATCCGGCCACGGCGCTGGAAGGCGCCGATGTGGTCTTCCACCTCGCCGGGCGCGCTCACATCCTGGAAGACACCTCCAGGGATCCCGGTGCCGCCTTCCAGTCCGCCAATTCGGAGGCCACGGCGCAACTTGCGCATGCAGCCGTCAAAGCTGGTGTCAGCAGCTTTCTGTTTGCCAGCACTGCCAAGGTGCACGGCGAGGAGTCCCCCGGCAGGCCCTTCACCGAGCGCGATGCGCCGGCCCCGCAGGACCCCTACTCACACTCGAAATGGGATGCCGAGCAACGGCTGCGGGGTATCCTCCCCCACAGCACCATCCTGCGACCGCCGCTTGTCTATGGCCCGGGCGTAGGGGCCAATTTCCTGCGGCTGATGAAACTGGTGGAGCGTGGCATCCCGTTGCCACTGGCTTCAGTGAACAATCGTCGCAGCATGATCTTCGTAGGCAACCTCGCCGATTGCTTTGTCTCCTGCGCCACCCTGCCCGCCGCGTCCGGTCGGACATTTCTGGTCAGCGATGGCGAGGATGTGTCGACACCGCAATTGCTGCAGCGCCTGGGGACCCACATGAACACCCCCGCCAATCTTTGGCCTTGCCCGCCATCGCTCCTGCGATTCGGGGCCACTGTCCTGGGAAAGCGCCCTGAGGCGGACCGCCTCCTCGGCTCGCTCCAGCTGGACAGCAGTGCAGTCCTCGGCGTCGGCTGGCGCAGGCCTTACTCGCTCGAGGAAGGACTCGAACAGACCGTGCTTTGGTACAGGGGAAAATCGCCGCCGACGCAGTGAACCGGGAAGCGCATTCCGGTAGCGGACACTGGGCCTACGCGCCCCCTCATGCTCCTTCAGCCTCGGCGTTTCACCTCTGCCAGCAGGGAACTGCACGCCGATAGAACTTCTGCAACGGCGATATCTCGCACCTGCTGACTGGGCGGCTGGAGCAACCGGTAAGGCACACCCCAGGGGTGCCACAACGCCGGCCGCTCATCACCAAACAGGCACACCACGGGCTTTCCCAACGCGGCAGACAGGTGCACCGGCCCCCCGTCGCTGCAGATCACCACATCGCAAATGGAAAGGCTGGCGATCAGGTCCGCAAGATCGTGTGTGGCGATCGCCAGCAATCGCTTGTCGTCACGTTGCGACAACAACTGACGGGCACTTCCGTCGTCCCCGGGAAATTCACTCCGGTCTCTCCCCCCGGGCGCCCATGTCAATACGACGGTTGCCGCCTCACGCACCATCAGCGCATCGATCAGTTCGGCAAAATGCGCATCCGGCCAACGCCTGTTCGACTCGCGCGCGCTGATGTGAACGCCGACCACGGGCCCTGACGGGGCGCCGAGCAGGGGGCGAAATCGCGCCACGCGCTGCGGGTCCGCGTTCAGGCTCAAGGCTGGCGGTTGACCGGTAATTCCCAGCGGCGCCAGCAACTTGAATACGATCTCGACCTGATGCAATGGACCAACTGATTGGACGGGAACCTTCATGTCCGCCAATCGGGTTCCGTTGTCGAACCCGATGATGTGACGCGCTCCAACCAACCGCGCGAACCGCTCGGCGCTGGCCTGAAATCCGGGCGCCGCCAGCACGACATAGTCGATGCGTCGCCGTCGCAACGCGGCCAGCATTTTCAGCCGCTGCCAATAGACGCCGAAAAGTCCCTGGTCCGAGCCCCGATGCTTGGCTTTCTGGTAACTGAACACTTCATCCAGGTCGGGATTGTTATCCAGCACGGGCCTCGAATAATCGTTGACCAGTGCTCCCAGCCAGGCCTCGGGATAGCGACGGCGCAGCGCCGCGACCAACGGGGTTGTGCAGACAAGATCGCCGATATTGTCCCGTCGGATGATCAGTATGCGCGGACTGCCGGTTCGGACGGCCGGTCTTGACGTTGCGGTCACGTCGACCCTTCGCCAGGCCATCTCGCGTTCAGGAGGGTCATCAGACGCGTGCCGCGCGCGCTCCAGGTGTAGTCGATCGAACGGGCGCGCACGCGCTCGCCCAAAATCCTGGCCAACTGCGGTTCCGCAACGAGACTGCGGATACCGTCGGCCAGCGATGATGCATCGCCTGGCTTTACCCATACCGCTTCATCGTTGCGCAGGATCTCCCGCAACGCCGGCAGGTCGCTGGCCACGATGGCGCAACCGGTGGCCATATACTCGAACAGCTTGATCGGCGAGGTGAACGCGCTGTCCGTGTCGTCTCGATTGGGCAGCACGGCAATGCAGGACTCGCCCAGACGCAACATGACCTGTGCATGGGTCAATCTGCCCGAAAATTCGACAGCGGCCCCGGCAGCTGCGCATTGAGATTTCAATTCGGCTATCCGCTGCCTGTCCCCGCCCAGCAGGGTGATCTTGCATCCAGCAAGAAGGCCCGCAGCCGAAACCAATTCGCTAACGCCTTTCCACGGGAAGAAGCTGCCTGCGTAGACAACGCGCTGCGCCGCTTCAGCCCAATGCTTTGCCGGAATAGATGCGGGGCGGTCGACACCATTGGGGACTACCTCGATGGCGCCCCGGGCCCCGTACAGCGCTTGCAGGCGCATCGCTGTTGCGGCGGAATTGGCTACGATCATCCCTGCCGCGCGCATGATGCCGCCCTCCAGCGCCCGGTTTGCCGCCCGTTTGGCGGGTGCCGCCGTGTCGCCAAAGACTTCATGCGCCTCATAGACGAAACGCGCCTGCGGCAGTGAGCCGGCAATCCGCGCCGCCAGTTTCAAATGCCGAACCAGCAGGAGTTCCTGCTCGAGAAGGACGCCGAGTCGACGCCGCAGGTTGGCGAAAAACAGCCGATTGGAGTGCACGCCTGACAGTGGCCACGGTAACGACCGCGCGACCGGAATAAGCTCCACCCCCGGGGGACATGGAACCCCATAGTGCGCAAATGGGTCGACCGGCCCGCCAGGCCCCGCGACAGGGGCAAAAGCCAGCCGCACCTGGGCGCCCGCACGGGCCAGCGCGGCCACGGTGTTCACCGCCTGCAGCCCGCGGGCCCGCTCCAAGGGCAGGGGCTCCGGGAAAGCGTAGATCAATTGCATCACCGGCCTTCGCGGTCGCTCAGGCCTGCTTGCGCCCGGCAATGATCAGGCAGTCGCCGAACAGCACGTCGTCCGAGGTAATCCCTGGGTCGGGAAAACGACGCTTGCGCATATTGTTTCGAATCATGCCCGCCACCAAGTTATCGACCATGCGTTTTGCCCACTGTGGCTTGTAGAGCCGGGCGTCCGCCGTCACGCGTTCGATGGTCACGCCGCTGGTCAGCAGGAAATAGTTCAATTGCCAGAAATATACCGGGCTGATGTGCGCATCGTCCACGTCCTGGGACATGACCCGGTCGGGCGTCTGCATCAATGGGCGAAAGCGCGGGAAATACCCCGACAGCAGGTACTTGAGGCGCGCATCCACTGAAAAAGTGTTCGGCGTCGTGATGATCAGTCGTCCGCCCGGCTTGAGTACCCGGCACAGATCACGGACGAACGTCCAGGGGTTCTCGAAATGCTCCAAGCCCTCGATGCTAAAGACGTGGTCGAAATGACCGTCCGGATAGGGCAGCGGCTCGATCACGTCATGCTGTCGAAATTGCACGCGTGGATCCGAGAGCGAAAACGCCTGCGCGTTGATGTCCAGGCAATGGATATCGTCATATCCCTTCGCCAGGAGCGCCTGCGCGAAGGCGCCATGGCCCGCCGGCACATCGAGAATGCGTCCCTGCGGCGCCCCGTCCAACAAGGCAAGCACCGCCGGGTAAAGTGCCGGGGTGGCCAGCGCGCGGATGGCCTCGGTCAATCGAGCTCCGCCCAGAAATCGCCCACCGCGAGACAATCCACCCGACGCTCCGCCAGCGCACGGATCGCTTCGGCAGGTGCACAGACAATGGGTTCTTCGTGCACGTTGAAACTGGTGTTGAGCACCAGCGGAATGCCGGACAGGCCGCAGTAGGCCGCGATCAGCCGGTGATATCGCGGGTTGATTTCAGGCCGCACGAGCTGTGGACGCGCAGTGCCGTCGACGTGCACGACCGCGGGGATCCTGTCGCGCCACTCGGGACGGACATCGAAAGTCACCGTCATGAATTCGGCCGTATGGCGCGCCTTTTCGACGCCTATGAAAATCTCGTCGGCCCGTTCCGCCAGCACGCTCGGGGCAAAGGGCATGAACTCCGAGCGATCCAGGCGCTGGTTGAGCCAGTCGTTGATCCGCCCTTCGGTGGGTCGCGCCAGCATGGAGCGGTTGCCCAGCGCGCGCGGCCCGAACTCCATGCGCCCCTGGAACCAGCCGAGGATTCGTCCTTCATGAATGGCACGCGCAGCGCGTTCGATCAGCTCGGCCTCCTCGAGCCGCTTTGGCCTCAGTCCTGCCGCCTCAAAGGCCGACTCGATCTGCGCATCGGAATAGGACGGTCCCCAGTACACATCGTGCAGCGGCGGATTGTCGGCAAGCGCTGCGGAATCTCGTGCCTGCAAATCGAGCAATGCGGCACCCACACAGTTCCCGGTGTCGCTCATGGCCGGAAACACGAAAATGCCATCGACTTCAGGCAGCGCCGCGATCCGCTGGTTGAGCTTCACATTGGCGAATACGCCGCCATTCAGCGCAATCCGGCGCTGACCGGTATCGGCAAGGAATTTGCGCACCAGTTCCAGGACAACGTCTTCCAGCACCTTCTGGCAGGCGGCTGAGACATTCTCCCGGCTGTGGCCCTGAATCGCCTGCTTGAGGTATGCGTAGCGCCGGCCTTCGGATTGGGGCTGGCCAACGAATTCGGAGTCGAGGCGGCTCTGGTCCGGCGACGTCCCGAATGCTCTCCGGAACGCATCGTACAGGGGACCGGGGTCGCCCATGGCCGCAAGCCCCACCACCTTGCCCTCGTGACGCATGACGCGAAAGCCCAGCAGTTCGGTAATGTGACCGTAGAACGCGCCGGGGGACGCACCGATCGCATCGGTGGCATGCATACGCTCGTAGTGCCCGTTGCGCCATATGCCCGAGGTATGGCAGACATGGCGGTCGCCGACCCCGTCCATGGTGATGACTGCGCACTCCTTGAAACCCGAGTAATACCCCGCCGACACGGCATGCGTCAGGTGATGGTCATAGAAACTCGGCGTGGCGCCATTGAATCGCTCACCTTGCAAGAACCTGTCGCCGAGAAAATGGTCCTCGAACTTCTTGCCGCGGGACTCCAGGCGCTCGATGAAATTGCTGAGCAGCATCTGTTGGCGTTCTGCGACCCTGCCGCCACCGCGCTTGCGTAGACGGGAAATCCTGCGCTCGAGTTCCTTCCCCCAGGTCTCGCGGATGAAATAGTCTTCGGGGAAGAACGTGTAGAGCAATGCCAGCCTCTCCACGTCAGAGCGGCCCTTCCCGGCAATCTCAAGCACGGCATCGATGGCAAGGTCGCCCAGCTTTCCCCCGTCGTTCTTGATGCGGGACAGCCGCTCGTCGGAAATCGCGGCAATGACGCGCGTTCCCTCGAAAATGGCCGCAGAGGACTCATGTCCGGTTTGGATGCCCAAAGTGAAAGTCACGGCTACGCTCGGGATGAGGGGTCGGGTTGATCGGGATCGCCCTGCAACAAGGCGACCAGGGCCGATGCGATTCGCTCCAGAGCAAACTCCTCGGCCAGCGCCGGCAGCGCGTGCACCCGGACGCGCATTTGATCGGGTTCTTGCAGCGCAAAAATTATAGCATCGGCAAGGGGGCGAGACTCTCCTCGCGGCACCACCAGGCCCGCATTGAAGCTTGAAATCCAGTGTGAAATTCCAGCACCATCACTTCCGATGGTGGGAGTGCCGACAGCGGCTGCCTCCACCGTCACCATATTCAGGCTCTCGCAAAGGCTCGGATTCACGTGCACGTCTGCCGCTGCAAGGTAGTGAAAAACGTCCTCCCCTTCAAGTGCACCGGTAGCAATGACGGTATTGCGAAGTCCGGCGCGATCAAGCACCGGCCACACCTGGGCCTGCAGCCAGGGGTGATCCGGACCGCACAACAGCCAGCGGGCGCCGGGCAATACCTTTACAACTGAGGACCAGGCAGCGGCAAGCACGTGCAGGCCCTTACCTTTGTGATTGCCGCTCAAGGTCACGATCAGCGGTGTGTCGGGGGTCAGGCCATGCCGGTTTCGTATGTCCTTGCGCAACTGAAGTTTCCGAGCCGCTATTTCGGCGAGGGCGCTTCGGCTGGCAACGAGATGGCTGGGCAGCACATGTGTGCGTTCCGGGGCCGCGCCATCTTCCAGAAGCACGGCTTCTACTTTCGGTGATACCGGCCGTAAGACATCGATACCGCCGATCGAGGCTCGAATTATCCAATCGGTCAGCGGCGTGCGACGGTGACCCACGTCCGCCTCGGGACAGTCAAGCACATCGCCGCCAATGTACGACACCAGCAAGCGCACGGGGACCAGCCCCAGGCGCCGAGCCATGCCCGCGGGCACGCCGTAGCTGAACCCGTCGCTCGCCACGATCGCATCGGGCTTAAAATGCCGCACCGCCTCGGCGATGACGAACATGCGATGCACGAGATTCCGGCCATCGAAAGCACGACGAAACACCCGATCCCCCAGCCAGGTCAAGAGCCGCAGCCCCCCGCGTGACGGGTTGTACCAGAGCGTGCTCATGCCGTCCCCTGGCGCGCGATGCCACGCCGAGAGTTCTCGCGTGGCCCCGCCTCGCCGCTCCTCCAGCACGCTGACGTCGTGGCCCACCCGGACAAGTTCGAGCAACATCGCTTGCTCACCAGTCCACGCTTTGGGATGCAGGAAGAGGATGTGCATTGGCTCAGCGCCCTCGGGCGCCCGGCGATGCGCTACTGACTGCGTCCAGAGCCGAAGCCAGCCGCGCACGGAATGCCTCGGGCGAAAAACGAGCCAGGTGCTCCGTCGCCAGCTGCGGCTGCGGACGCGGCGTCCCGGCACACAATTGGGCCATCAGGCCAGAGAAGTCATTTCCCAGGTCCCGCCGCGGATCTTCAAACAGGAAGCCGGTCTTACCATCGACAACGGTTTCAGTGAATGGCGGCGCTCGCACGGCGATGACCGGCGTGTTGCAGCACTGGGCCTCAATCAGGTTGAGGCCCAGTGCTTCCTTTTCCGGCAGGCCCGAAAGCACATAATCGAGTTTCGGATAGATGGAAGCGACATCTTCCTGCTGCCCCCAGAGCCGCACTTGCCGGCGCATCGGTTGCAGTGCGCGCTTGAGGTCGCGGATCGACGCATACCCGCCGCTACCGAAGATTTCGAGGTTCACTTGCGGGAATTTCGCCAACACAGGGGCCAATATGGAAAACATCCGCGGGAATTGCTTGATCGGTGTGATGCGCGAAACGATGCCAAGGGTCAGTCCAGGCCTGCGACGAAAGATCGAACCACTGGCGCCCCGCCTACCCCCCAAGCCACTGGCTTCAAACCAGCCAAGCAAGCGGTCTCGCACCTTGCGTCGGTCCCAGTCGTAGAGGTGTCCCGCCCTGGTCGCCCCCCCGGTTGCGGCTTCACCCGGCGCCTTGCCCGCTACTTCGGCATCTCGCGGCGTCAAGTCCGCAACACCGTAGAGCGGCACCTCATGCACGTTCAAAAGCCCGCGCGATCGGGCACTGGCGATCACATGCTCTGACACGGCGAACAGGCGCCGATAATGCGGCAAACCTTCCGGGAATCGTTCGTATAGCGGCATGTGAAGCATGCCTGCCAGCCGGTACTGAGCGGCGTACCGACGAGCAGCATTGGATGGTAATGCCGAATGCGTGATCACCAGTGGGTTAGCTGCCGCTGGATCACCTTCACCGGCCATGACACAGTCGATTTCCGCGAGTGTGCGTACAGGCACGATCCGAGCATCTGCCGCGAGCAACCCTTGCCAGAATCGCGCATCAGCATGCACGAAGAGCACTGCTTCGTAGCCCAGCTCACGCAAGGCCACAGTCAGGAAACGGGTGTAGATCTCGCCGCCACCCAGGCTCAACTGAAGATTGATCTGGTAGCAGACTTTTCGCCTGGGCATCATTCAGGGTTCCGCCCTGCGTTCATTACGCTGTGGCGGCGGCACCCATAAAGGAGCGGCTATATGCACCAGCAGTGCTTCCACTTCGCCGGACAAACGAGCCACGCCCAGCTCGTCCGCCGTTCTCCGCGCCACACCCGCTGCATCTGCGGCGCTCCCACAATGCTGCAATCCGAGCAAGATAGCCGCCGCAAACGCGTCGGCTTCGCGACCCTCGACAATGTAGGCCGCACCGGCGATCTTGAGCCAATGACCACAACCCACCAAATCGGTCATGACTGACCGGGTGCCCGTCAGGGCCGCCTCCAGTGCCGAATAGTTGAACGTGTCGATATACGACGGGACGAGGTGCAGGTCAGCTGCGGCGTAGTACCGCTTGATTTCGCCGGGCAATACATCGCCGGAAAAAACGAGTCGATTCCCGACACCGCATTCGCGCGCCAAACGCACCAGCAGGTCGCGATAACTACCCAGCCCCTTCACCGTGCGATCTCCTCCACAAATAATGAAGCGCGCGTTCGGCCTCACAAGCAGCACGTCGGCAAATGCCTTCACCGCCAATTCCAGGCCCTTGGCCGGGGTCAACCGGCATGCGGCAACCATCAAGTCGCAATCTGCCGCCAAGCCGTGGCGCTCAAGAATGTCACGGCGCGCAGCCGCCCTGAACGCACCGATTTCGGCGCCAATCAACATGCGCTCAGTGTAGTGCAGCGGAATGACGGTGATTGCCGCAGCTGGAATCCCCCCTCGCACCAGGATGTCCCACGTCACCATCGAATTCGTGCGCACGCCGTCGGCATGGCGCAGGACCCAGCGCTTGATCATTTCCTTGAATCGATTCGAAGGTTCGCCGGGATAGCCAAGCAGCACGCCCATGTACTCGTGGTCGTGCACACTGATGACCCAGCGGAACGGCATCACATATCTTGCCAGGCCCAGGAACACTGCCAACCAGTCTCCCTCCACCATGTACACGTCGCAGCGACTGCTTTTCAGGAAACGGAAGATGGCAAGCAGCGTGGTGAAAAACCTGCGTCCCAGCAGCGGCTTGAACAAGCGGTCTGGCAACCACATCCAGGGATTTCGACGCTCATGATGGATTCCGAATATCTCGACACCATCCTCGACACGACGCGTGAACCGAGTGATGCTCGGAATTGTTGCGTCTTCGGTGTAGACCACCACCTGATGGCCGCGCTGCACGAGCGCCTTTGCCATATCCAGATGGACAGAGCGCCAGATGCTGGTCGCGACAATGCCGATTCTCATCTGCGACGCTTTCAGGTAGCTACGCCAAACTGTTGCATCCACAGCGCCAGCACCAACAATGGCCAGAGTCGATTGCCGTGATTGCCCCTTCCGGACACGTGTTCGCTGACGTAGCGATCAACCACATCCTGGCGGATCCACGGCGCCAGCGTGCGGTTTCCGACCAGCACATCGCGCATCATTTCCGACAGATCCTCCCTGAGCCAGCGTCCTATCGGCGCCGAAAAACCCTTCTTCGGCCGGTCCATGAACCCAGGGGGAAGCCAGTCACGGAAAGCCTCCCTGAGGATGTGCTTGTGCCGTCCGGTTGCCGACAACTTGTAAGCCCCTGGCAGGGAAAAAGCGAACTCAACGAGTTCGTGATCAAGGAGCGGTGAACGACACTCCAGGGAATTCGCCATGCTCGTCACATCCACCTTGAACAGAATGTCCTCTGGAAGGAAGGTTTCCAGATCGAGGTGCAAATACCGGTTCAGCATGTCGGTACCCCCGGACGCACCCGCGCGGAAATGCCCTGCAAGATAGTCGGTCGTGCGCGTATTTCCGATGGCTTCCTCAAATTCAGGCGTCAGCAGCGGGCGCTTCTCCTCATCGGTGAAAAATGCCAGCAAGTGCTTGTATCTCCCGATGCCATCCATGCCCAGAATCTGGTCGGCTCGCGTGGACGGGAACGGCGGGCGCCTCTTCCCCGGCCGCATGCGATTCTCCAATGCCACCGTCAGCCTCCGAAGTCCGCGCCATACAGGAACCAGTCCACGCCGCGCCAGCCAGTCCATGCGGCGCATCTGGTAGAAGCGCCGGTAGCCTGCGAAAGCCTCGTCACCGCCATCACCTGTCAGCGCCACGGTCACCTGCGAGCGCGCGAAATGCGAAACGCAGTAGGTCGGCATGACGGAATTGTCAGCCAGTGGCTCGCCCAGGTGCGCGATCATCCGCGGCATGATGTCGGCGGCATCGGCCTTCACCATCATTTCATGGTGGTCTGTCCCGAGGTGCCGCGCCACCTCGCTCGCGAACGGCAGCTCGTTGAATTTCTCGTCTTCGAACCCGATGGAAAATGTCTTCAGCGGTGACGCCCCAAGGCGTGCCATCGCCGCCACCGTGATGCTGGAATCGATACCTCCCGACAGGAATGCGCCGAGCGGAACATCCGACACCAGCCGAATTCGGGTCGACTCCAGCACTTTCTCGCGCAGCGCTTCACAGGCATCGCCAAACGACAGGCCGCTGCGCCGCGCCAGATCGATCTCCCAGTAGCGAAAGATCTTCTCAATCCGCCCGTCCTTCACCGTCATCGCATGCGCTGGCGGCAGCTTGCGGATGGCGGCAAACCCGCTCATCGGTGCCGGGATGTACTGGTAGGTCAGGTAATGATCGAGGGCCTGGAAATCCGGTCTTCTCGACAATGAAGGGTCCAACGCAAACAGTGCCTGGATCTCGGAGCCGAACAGGAAGGCGCCATTGGTTTGCGCGTACACCAGAGGCTTGACGCCGAGCCGGTCGCGCGCCAGCGACAGTCGACGTTCCTGGCGGTCCCAGACCGCGAATGCGAACATGCCGCGCAAGCGGGTGAGGCAGCGCTCAAGCCCCAGCTTCGCGAACAGCCGAAGCAGGACTTCGGTGTCCGAGTGTCCTGCGAAAGTCTCCCCTGCGCCCTCCAGTTCGGCGCGCAATTCGGGAAAATTGTAGATCTCTCCATTGAACACGATGACGTAGCGGCCATCCGGGCTCGACATCGGCTGGTGTCCCGCCCTGCTCAGGTCGATGATGGACAATCGGGCAAAACCCAGTTGCGCATCACCTTCACGCCATACGCCCTGGTCGTCCGGCCCGCGATGGTGAAGGCTGGCGATGCCGGCCTCGACGGCCAGTGGACTTCCGGACAAGCCGCCTACGATGCCGCACATGGCATCACTCTCTTAGAGCCAGTTGCAAAATAAAATTTTGCACCCTCCGAGGCAGGGGAGCATGAGGGGAGTATCCCCTCAAATTGCAACAGGCTCTTGGGCTGCATTGCACCATTGAAGCGCATCAATTGCCGCTCCGGATCGACAACAACGATTCCAGCTTCGCCGCGTTGGCTGCCCAGGTAAAGTCCGACTCGGCACGCGCTCGCGCCGCGCGACCCATGCGCTCCATCGCACTGCGGTCCTCGCACAGGTTTGCCATCGCAACAGTCCATGCCGAAGCGTCGCCTGGCGTCAACAGACACCCGGTAACGCCTTTGACGACAATCTCTGGCAAACCACCGTTGTTCGAGGCAAGAACCGGGAGCCCGCATGCCATCGCTTCGACCACGCTGATACCAAATGCCTCCTCGCCGACCGAGGGCTGGAGGAATAGGTCGCAATTTGATAATAATTCGGGTAGCGCTTCGTGGGGCATAGCGCCCGCAAAGTGCACACGCCGTGACAGCCCTAGCTTGTTCGCAAGTACTTCAAGCGAGCCGCGCTCGGGCCCGTCGCCGATCACCAGATAATGTATGTGCGCGGGAAGCGTTGCGACAGCCTCGATCACAATGCGCGTCCCCTTCCATCCCACCAGTCGCCCCACGCTCACCAACAGGATCTCGTGGCTCCCCACACCAAAACGAGCCCGCACCGCAATGTCCCGCTCACTGGGGCGGAAGATCACGGTATCCACGCCATTGTGGATGACGTCCACCTTGCGACCATAGCGGTCCGCGATCTGGCGCGCGTTGTAGCTACTCGAAGACACCCAGTGCGTCACGGCATCGGCAAACCAGCGATCGGCAGGGAAAAAATCGGTGCCGCCAGAGCGAAACAACGTCTGCGCTGTCACGCCACGATGACGTGCCCGCCACAAGACGGGAAAATCGAATGGCTTGTTGATGATGATCGCATCGTATCCGGTCGCAACCAGATGCGGCAGTGCGTGCCGGGCGAAAGACAACCGTTCTGCCAGCCGACGAAACCGCACACCGAAGTCCGGCCATTCTTTCTCCGCTCGAAACGGGAACTGCACCAAGGCCACTTCGTTGTGACGGGCGGAACCGCGATTACCGGCGACGATCGTGACCGAATGGCCACGTCGCGCCAGCGCGCGCCCAGCCTCCCAGCAATAGGTTTCCAGGCCCCCAGCCAGGTAGGTCGCGGTGACATTGTAAAAACAGACCCGCATCAGTGACCGCCGGCTTCGTCGACGTCCCGACGCGACAGAAACCCGAGCAACGCGCCGTTCAACGCCCAAAACATCAACGCGCCGTCCCTGAGGAAAAAATCATTGGTCATGTTCCTGGTCACGACGCCAATGACGAGCATGATGCCCGCAATGGCCGCCAGCCGGCTGAAGGCTTGGGGGCGATGCAAATGCCTCCAGTACTCCCGGCATAACGACAGGAACAGGCCCAACAGAACCAGCATGCCTGGCCAGCCCATGGCAATGCCATAGGTGAGGAACACGTTATGGGGATGCCACAGCAGGGCCTCGGGACCTGCCTGCGGCACCAGATCCGGATAGGCCCTTTTCATCGCCTCACGACCAAAACCGGCCCCCAGCATGGGATGCTCCTGGATTCTCTCGAATACGCGCCGCCAATGCTGTGGCCGATGATCGGCGCCCAATGACTGGAGTTCCGGAGAACTTTGACTGACCTTCAGCGCATGCACCGCTAACACAGCGGCCAAGGCAATCACCAGGCACGCTGTGACAAACACGGCGACCGCGCGACGCGAATACGCTGCCAGCCCGGCTTTCCTGACCAACAATGCAGCGGCGACACACTGCGCCCCGTACGCGATCCAAACAATGCGCTGTTCGCTCGCGACAACGGCAACCAGGATAATCGACGCGGCCGTCCACCCGACCCAGCGCAGGCGATCCTCTCGTGCGAATGCGATCAACAGTGCGGAAGGGACAACCACCGCCAGCGACGCGTAAGCCCCGACGCCCGTATGGCCTCCGCCGATGTCCCAGCGTCCGATCCCGAAATAGACCACCAGAGCCCACAGCCCGATCCCCGCAGTAGCGACGATGAAAACCCGCCCCCACAATTGCAGCGTCGGGGCATCGCGCGTGATGGCAAAGAACGCCACGAACGCCATCATGGCATAGCCGATCTCGTTCTTGATCTCGCCCAGGCTGTATGACACGTCAACGGCATAGCCAAGCGATCCCACCGATAGCGCAATCCAAACCAGAAGCGCCGGTTTGCCAGGGATCGATGGCAGCGCAAGTTTTCGCCAGGACAAAAGAGCCACCGCAAATGCCGCAGCGAGGAAGACGAGGCGCAAGGCGACCGTGCCCGGGAATGGCAGTATGAACAGCAACCCGACAAAGGGGACCAGCGGCAAGTACGCGCGAGCGCCCTGGCTCATGCCAGCACCTGGTCGTACAAGCGCTCGACATCGTTGGCAATGTGTCTCCAGTCGAATCGAGCCGCCACCATCTCGCGGGCGACCTTGGCCTGCCAATCACGTTGCAGCTGCGATTCCGATGCCTTGCGTATGGCGTTCCCCAGCTCTTCGGCGCTGGCCTCGCCATCGACCAGGAAGGCGTTCTCGCCATCCTTCATGTACTCCGTCATTCCGCCTTTTCGCAGCGCCATGACAGGAACATGCGCCGCCATGGCTTCGATGGCTACCATTGAAAAAGGCTCTTCGAATCGCGAGGGGATGACCAACAGGTCGGCTAATCCATACAATCGGCCCATTTCATTCGGCAACACCGATCCCAGCACGGTGTGAGGCACGTCACGGAGCCGTTCCGCCAATTCCAGCGAAAAACGCACCCGCTTGCTGGTGGCCGGGTCGCCGGATGGCCACTCGCCCAGCAGAACAAGGTGAAACCGGTCTTTTTCAAGAACCCGCAGGGCATCGACCAAACAGTCCGCGCCCTTCTCGGGCGAGATGCGCCCCGCGTACAGGACGACAAACCGGTCAGCCGGAACCCCGAACTCGGCACGCAGTCCCCGCCTCTGCTCTTCGGTCGCTCGTGTTGGGGCATAGGCGGCAATATCCACCCCGTTCGCCAGAGTGATGAATCGATCGGCCAATACCTGTCGCTGCCTGTACCAATCGCAGATGTAATCACTGCACCCGACCAGGGCTGCCACGCGCGCACCGATTTCGTCATCCTTCTCATTGTGCATATGCAGTATCACCTTCGCCCCCGGCACACCCTGCACCACCGGCAACACGAATCTTGGCGCATTGTGGATATGAACGATGGCGGGCCGAATCGATCTCGCGTAACGCGTCACGCGATCGATATACGAATACGGATCGAGCCGGGTCAACTTTCGAAACACGCGATTGTAGACGCGACCGATTCGAATCCGGTGGTAGTGAACGTCACCATCGAACTCCCGGTCCGGTCGGGTCGGATGCGGGACACTGACGACGTAAGCCTGGTATCGCGTCATACGGTGTGCAACGGCGTCGATCCACTGCTCGACTGCAGCCCCCTTCGTCGGCGGAATCGGGTGAACCTCCTGCGACAGCATCAGGACCGGCGGCCTCATGGCGTGTCGCTCGACGCAAGCGCGCTCGTGGCTGCCGAAAAAACGGCATCGACTGCGATGCCTTCCATGCCCAGATCAACGGATCCTTCGAGCGCGATACAGCGCGGGTTGTCCAGGGGCATTAGGTTCCTGCCCGGGTACCGAGGGTGATACAGCGCCACCATCGGGATTCCCAGCGCCCCGGCAATATGCGTGGGACCGGTATCGACACCTATGTACAGCGCCAGCTCGCGCATGACTGCAGCGCTTTCGCGCAGCGCGAGCCGGCCGGCCGCGATCGTGACACGCCCCGGTATGGCTTTTTCAAAAACGGAGACCCTTTCCCGGGCAGCGGCATCTCCCAGGACGATCAAATGAACATTGGGCATTGCTGCACATAGGCAGCGCGCCAGCTCCACGAACCGCTCCAGGGGCCAGTCACGATGCGCCTTGGTGGGAAAGCTGAAGGGTTGAAATCCGACCAGGATCGGCGCATCCCGCGATACCTGTCCCAAAATCCATCGCCGGGCGTGGCGCCTTTCATCCTCGGTCACATGGTATGCAAGTCGAACATCGCGCACTTCCACCAACACCGCCTCCACAAGCAACGCACGCTCGCGAACAGCGTGAAGCGAGGCATCTTCCGGTACTGGCACGCGCAGCACCTGTCCCTTGATCTTCCGAAAAACCGGGTGATCAAAGACAACGCTTCGATCCGCCACCCCTAAGCAGTACCGCAGTAACGAAGGCTCAGCACCCCAGCAGATCGCCACATCGTGGCGTTGCCTGCTAACCATGGAACGGAACCAGGCCGAATTTTTAGTAATAGGGGCCAGTTCATCGATGAAGCCCAGATGGCGAAGTACATCCAGGCGTTGCGGATGGGCAAGCACAGACAGATGCGCGCAGGCAGCCCGCAGCGCGCGCAGTGCCGGGGTTACCAGCAGCGTATCGCCAATCCTGGACACGATGACCGCGCATACGCTCGCGCCCGCGTGAATGCGGATCGGGTCGCTCGAGGTGCTCATGCCAGATTCGCCAGAAAAATGCGCTCCATCTCTTCGACCATGCGCTCGGCGGCAAAGCGCTCGCGCGCCATGGTCAACCCGGCAGCACTCAGGGACAAGCGCAGTGCTGCATCGTCCCTCAACGCGGATAGCGCGCCGCTCAATGCGTCGACGTCCCTCGGGGCCACCATCAGCCCCGTCTTTCCGTGCTCGACGATCTCGCCGATTGAACCAATGGGCGTGGAGACCACGGGACAACCGCAGGCCATCGCCTGCATGATCGATTGCGGAACACCCTCGTTGGCGTAGGAGGGCAGGGCGAAAACGTCGAACGCGCGTAGCCAGGGCGCAACCTCCTCTTGGTTGCCGGTCATGAGCACCTGTTCCTCCAGGCCGAGCGAGCGGACCTGGGCGCGCAGATTGTCGCGACCCGGGCCGTCACCGACGATGACAAGCAACAAGCGTTTATCACCCAGCGTCGCAATCGCGTCCACGAGAAACCGGTGCCCCTTCCAGCTTCGCAAGGTCGCCACGATACCAACGATGAATCGATTCCTCGGAAGCGACAATTGCCCGCGCGCGTCGGTGCGATCGCCGGGCGCAAAACGCTCCAGATCGATTCCCGTCGGCACCGAGGTAACGCACCCGGGATCCAACCCCGCTTCCTCGATGACCTGTTGGCGAAGGGCTTCCCCGGTGGTGACCACGTGGGCCGTCGCCCTGCCGTACAACCAACGCGTAGCAACATTGCGCGAGATGGGAGCTGAGATATGACGCGTCCGGACCAATGGGGGACGTCGTGATCGCGGCAGGGTCATCAGCGCCAGCGCGGCCAGCCAACTGTCTGTCGAACTGTGGCTGTTGATGATGCTCCAGGGCCGCGACATTACCGCACGTCGCATGGCCCGCACGCCGAAGATGCGCTTGCGGGCTATCGGCAGTGGCATCACGGCGAGGCCTCGCTTTGTCGCCTCAACGAAAATGCGCGACTCAGGCGGAGCCGCCACACAGATATCGTGCCCCCGGCGCTTGAATCCTTCGGCCTCGGTAATGATGCGAAGTTCCTGCCCGCCCCAGCCGCATGATGACTCGGTGTGCAAGACCGAGAGCCGGGTCATGCCTCCGCAGCCTCCGGATCCAGGGCGAACTGGATCCGATAAAGCCTCGCATACAGGCCGTCGCGTGCCATCAATTGCGCGTGATTGCCCATTTCGATGATCTTGCCACGCTGCAACACCACGATCCGGTCGGCCCGCTCGACCGTGGATAGTCGGTGCGCGATGACGATGGTCGTGCGTCCACGCATCAATGTCTCGAGGGCCTCCTGAACATAGCGCTCGGATTCGCTGTCCAGCGCCGAGGTTGCCTCGTCCAGCAGCAATATCGGTGCATTTTTCAAGAGCGCCCGGGCGATAGCCAAGCGCTGGCGCTGGCCGCCTGAAAGACGGACGCCGTTCTCGCCGATCAGCGTGTCGAAACCTTGTGGCATCTCGCGAATGAATTCAATTGCGTGGGCCGCTTGAGCGGCCGCCTCGACGGTGGCGCGACTGGAAGTCGCAAGTCGCCCATACGCGATATTGGCAGCCACGGTATCGTTGAAAAGTGCGACGTCCTGGCTCACCAGCGCTATGTTTGCCCGCAGGCTTGCCAACGTGAGGTCCCGGTAATCCATGCCATCAATCAGGATCCTTCCCGCATCGGGCAGATAGAACCGCGGCAGCAGATTGACCAGGGTCGATTTCCCCCCACCCGATGGTCCTACCAAGGCGACTGTTTCTCCGGGTTCGATGACAAGATCCAGAAGATCCACCGCCTTGCGGCTGGTACCTGGGTAGGCAAATGTCACGGATTGCAACTCGATCCTGCCGGTGGCCTTTTCCAGTTGCCGCTGACCTATATCGGGTTCCGGGACGGCATCCAGGAGTTCAAATACACTTTCCGCCGATGCCAGACCGCGTTGCAGTGGAGAGTTGACGTCCGCGAGATGCTTGAGCGGGGACAGCAACATCAGCATTGCCGTGATGAAGGACACAAACCCGCCGACTGTGAGCGCATCTGACGCCGACTCAGACACCGCAATAGTGATGATGATGGCCAGCGCGATGGCGGCGAATAGCTGCGCTATCGGCACCGTCGCCGCCGCCGCGATGGTCTGGCGCATGTTGAACCCGCGCAAAGCCTGGCTCGCACGATCGAAACGCCCGGATTCGTATGCCTGCCCTCCAAAGACCTTGACCACCTTCTGGCACTCGACTGCTTCTTCCAGCACTTCGGTGAGATTGCCCATGGCCTTGAGCGATTCCTGGCTCATGTGCCTCATGCGCTTGGAAAAAAGGCGAATCGCCAGCGTGATGCCCGGGGCGATGATCAGCGTGATCATCGTGAGCTTCCAGTTCAGGTAGAGCATCCATGCCAGCAGGCCGACGACGGTCAGCGATTCCCGCACCAAAACCGTCAACACGGCCGTGGCGGCGCCGATCGCTCCCCCGATATCGTTGGTCACCTTGGAAATCAGCACCCCGGAGGACTGATTGTCGAAAAAACCCATCGGCTGCATTAGCAAGCGCTCGAACATGTCGCGACGTATGTCCAGGATCAGGCGATTGGACACCCAGCCCATGGTGTACGAAGAAACGAACGTGAGTAATCCCCGCAGGAGGAAGATGCCGAGAACGGCTGCGGGAATCAGATACAGGTGCGTGGTATCACGCTTGACGAAGCCGCCGTCGAGCAGAGGCTTCATCATGGCGGGAAATAAGGGTTCACTCGCCGCGGTCAGCACCATTGCCAGGAGCGACAAGGCAAACACGCGCCAATGCGGCCGGACGTAGCCCAGCAGGCGCAGGTACAGCTCCCGGCTAGAGCGGTTCGTCAATCAGATACCCTCGGGCCCCTGATGCCGAATGAGCAGCATCGAGACTCTTCTGGAAAGAGTTGAATTGTAACAGTTTTTAGGGTTTCCCCGACCGAACACAGCGGTGCAGTTCGATCCCGGACACACTGCTCCAGCCCTCAAATACCGCGCTTAATTCTGCTGGTCAGCGAGGGGGGCAGAGCCGAGCAGTTCACAATACAACTGGAACAACTTTTCCGACATCGCGGCCAGTGACAGTCCTTCCGCCACGGCGCGTGCGCGCTCCCCCATGACCTTGAGGTTTGGCGGTGACATCAACGCCAGGTACCCGGACAAGGTCACCGTATCCATGGCATCGCAAACCCAGCCATTGGTACCGGCCGTCAGTAGTTCGGCTGCGCCGCATTGCTTCGAGGTCGCAACCGGGAGCCCGCTGGCCAAGGCCTCCAGTGCCGCATTGGGAAAGGGATCGTAGAGTGTCGGCAGCACGAACGCATCGGCCATGCCGTACCAGGGCGCCGGGTCGGCCTGCGCTCCCGCAAAGTGCACGCGCTGGGCAACGCCAAGACTCTCGGCTTGCCGGCGATATCGCTCGGCGTTCCGGTCTGCGCCAACCACCACTACAAATGCATCCCCTCGTGACGACGCAATGCTTGCAAAAGATTCCAGCAGGCGACCGACGCCCTTGCGCTCGAATCCGGAGCCCAGCAACAGGAAAACAGTGGATTCGACCGGAATGCCAAGACGCGAGCGCATGGGCTCGCGCCATTGCACTCGCAAACGCGGGTGAAAACGTTCGAGATCGACCCCGTTGTGAATCACGCGAAGCTTGTCCTCGTCCACGCCAAAGTGGGAGCGAACTTCCGCCGCGACCATTCTTGAATTGCAGATGACCGCGCGCAGCCGCGCGCTTGCGAACAGGCGACGCTCGGCAGCCAGGGTGTAGCGGTGCCATGGGCTGGCCGACTGCGCCATGCGCCGAACCGGGCCCAGTATGCTCGCGCGATTCAGGAGCCATTGCGCATGCACGCCGTCCCCGGCACGGTAGATATCGCAGCAGGCGATCCGCTCATGCGACTGCACGAGATCGAACTTGCCCCGGGCCGCCGCGCATGCGGCGCGTGCGAAGCTCCAGTCGCGCCAAGTGCGCCCCACATAGGGAGGGTCGCACAGCAAGATGTTTGCACCAGACTCGGACGCCCCTCCGCGCCAGTCGCGCGCAATCAGCGTCAGCGAAACATCATGCTGGGCGTCCAGCGATCGCATCGCCTGCTCGACAAAGCGCTCCGCGCCGCCAAACGGGTTGTAGCGCTGCCGAATCAACGCGAGCTTCATCCGCGCAGTGCCTTTACCGCGTCTCAGCGAGCAATGCGTCGATGGCGGCGAGAACTTTTGATTCGGGGAGGGTGGTCAGGCACTCACTGACCTTTCCGCCCCCGCAACCATCGTTACCACAGGGCCGGCAGCGGTATGCCAATGACGAGACGACACGATGCGGCACCGCCCACGGCCCCCACTCGGCATCACCGCTCGGGCCGAAAAGTGCGACCACGGGCGTCTGCATGGCCGCCGCAATGTGCATTGGCGCCGAATCGACACCAATGAAAAGTTTCGCTTGCCGCGTGAATGCAGCAAGCTCCTTCAGTGACAACTGGCCCGAAAGATCAACGATACGCTCACGCAAACTCGACCTCTCAATGATGGCCGAAAGCAGCTTTCGTTCTTCATCCGTCGGTGCCGCGGTCAGCACCACTCGCTCTCCCCGTCCAATCAACGTGTCAATCAACGCCGCCATCCGCTCGACCGGCCAGCACTTGAATTGCCAGCGCGATGCAGGATGAATGTGGACAAAATCCCGCTCCTTGAGACCATGCGCCTCGAGCAGCGCAACCGCCCTCGCGTCGGCCTCGGCACCAGGCACCAGGACGAGCCTGCGATCCTCTACCGACGGTTGCACGCCGATTCGACGCAGTGCATCGAGATTCCAGTCGACCATGTGTCGCAGGGCATTTTTCGGTAGGGCGATACGGTGGGTAAAGCTGCGCTTCCAGAACTTTGGCTTGCTGGCGTACCCAGGAGCGACCGAGAAGCGGCAGCCCAGCGAACGCGCGAGCCACGCGCCGCGCGGATGCTCCGAGAGGTGGATAAGCAGGTCGTAGCGTCGGTCGCGCAGCCGGGAAAACAATTGCCATTCCGCGGCCAGCCGCGTCAACGCTCCCGCGTTCTTCCACGCACGATCGATGCAATGCACCTCCGAAATTGACGGGTGGAGCGTCAGCATGTCGCGCGTATCCCCATAGACCAGAGCGTCGATGTGCGCGTGCGGTGCGTGTGTCTTCAGCGTCGAAAAAACCGGGGATGTCAGAAGCACATCGCCGTGATGGCGCAGCTTGACCACCAAGACACGCTTCACGGCGGCAAGATCAATGCGGTCGGCTGGTACGGTCAACATGGCCCGCACCTTAGCAGAAAAAAAGCGCTTCAGAAAATCTGCTCATGCAATCGAAGAGCCACCATATAAACACGGTCATGCAGCACAAGCCGCATCTTGCGGCGCCAAGAAACCGGCGTGCCGGGTGTCCTTCCACCCGGCCCATAAGTGTTAGCGTGCCTAACGGTGATTCTGTTCGGCGCTCCTAGCGGAATCGCAGTTCCAGCGTCCCCTGCAGGGTTCGTCCGGCCTGAGGAAAGGCATTGAACGACGTGCCTGCGCCATTTCGAATCGCGTAGCTGTAGTACTGCTTGTCCAGGACATTATTGATAGCCAGCGATGCAGTCCAGTCCCTTCGTTCATGCGTTAGCTTGAAGTCAACCAAGTCATAGGCCGGCATACGCGTGGGAAAGCTGTTCGTCTGGTCGTTGTCATAGTATTGCTTGCCCACGTGTCTTGCGACACCACGCAATTGCGTCCGCTCATCGAAGCGCCATGAAAAGCCGGCATTCGCTGTTTCACGCGGGACCAACGGGATGAATTTTCCACTGACATCGACGCCGCCGATCATGCCATTGCGAAACTTCGCCTCCGTTGCCGACACGTTTCCAAACAACGAAAGGTTCTGCGTCGCGTCATAGGAGATTTCGAACTCCAGTCCCTTGCGCGACGTCGGCGGCAGGTTGATATTGGAAAACGTCGGGGAAAAGAAGTGGATTTCGTTGTTCAATCGCATCT
>CANJRC010000020.1 GCA_947476535.1 Betaproteobacteria bacterium | reverse complement strand
TGTCGATGTGCATGGGTACATAATACCCATATTCATGTATAAATCAAGTCATTTACATGGCTACATATTGCATCGTGCTTGCAACACTAAACCATTGACCACCATGCACTTTTAAGCATTAACCACGCTAGAAAACGCTGGAACTTCGGTTTAGGCGCATCGTTGACGTCTTCGTCCTGTCTTTACACTGCTCATCGGGTGCGCACAGCATTCTTGCCGCAAGGCGGTGAACTCGCTCACAGACTAGGATCCTCGTGCAACAGAACATTCAGCTACTGCTCATCCTGACCGCCGCGCTCGCGCTGGCAATGGGCTTGGCTTTTTTCATACTGGCGTGCCGGCCACCGCGCAGCCTCGCTCTCCGTCGCACCGGGATCGCGCTGCTCGTGCTCGGTGCCGCCGTGGCGGCGTTGTCGGCACGCAACGTTGCGCCCGCGTATTTCTCGATCGTCGCCGCAAACACCCTGGTCGCCGCAGCCCTGGTGATGTTTTTTTCAGCCACGCGTCACCTGGAAAAGCGGCAGCCGCCGCGACAGGACTTCACCGGCTGGTTGCTGGTGGTTCTGATTGCGATGCTATTCACCTGGTACACCTATCCGGCACCGGACATGGCCACGCGCATCGTCCTCATGAACGGCGTGGCGTCATTCCTGGTCGGGCGCATTGCCTGGAACCTGACCCGTTATGCCCTGAGCCCGCGCGGTGCCACGCTGCCCATGGCGCTCGCCGGGATGCTGTGGTTCCTCACCGTGGTCCTGGCAATCACCTCCAGCTTTACCGCGATCAGCGGCGAGCCGTCGCAGGACCTGTTCCAGCCGAGCGTGCCCGTGGCCACGCTGCTAGCGGTCAATCCGCTCCTGGTGCTGTTGATTCCGCTGGCCGGGCTCTTCGTCGTGCGGCGTGGCCAGCGCCTCGACAGCCGGCGTTTCGCGCACCAGAAGAACGAAGCAACGAAAGAAGAACGGCATGCCTTCATGGCACGTTGCGACGCGAGTGCCGAGCGCGCGCTGAAAGCGCACGAACCCCTGGTCCTGGCAATGCTCGACGTGGATGATTTCAAGAACACCACCGACCGCCATGGAATCCCCGTCGCCGACCAGATCCTGAAGTGGGTGGAAGATCAGATCATCGGCAGCCTTCGGGTCGAGGACGATATGGTGCGCTATTCCATCGACCGTTACGCCATCCTGATGCCGCACATGGAGCAGGGAAAAGCGCTGCTGACGATGGACTCGCTGCGCAAGCACATCGAAGTCGGCACCTGCACCGTCGATGGCATCCCGATCAAAACCACGATCACCGTCGGCCTGGCACGCTTGCAGCCCGGGCGCACCACCGCCAACGAGCTTGTCAGCGCTGCCCAGGTAGCCATCTACCGCGCCCGGGCGAAGGGTCGAAACAGCCTCGCCGCGGCGGGCGATACACCAGCCGCCTCTCGGCTCTGGGCCTGAAGCGCTGATCCGCAGGATGGGACGAGGGGACCGGCGTCTTAGAGCCATTTCAAAATGAGGGGATACATCCCCTCATACTCCCCTACATTGGACGGTTGCAAAATTCATTTGCAACCGGTTCTTATTTCAGTTGCACGCCCGCGGAATCGAAGACACTCACATCCACCGGGATGCCCTGGCGCACGCTCTGCGTCACGGTGCAGAACTCCTCGAACTGTGCCAGCACCCGATCGAGATGCTCCAGTTGCGCGCCGAGCACCCCAACCGTGATCCGCACCGCGATCCTCAGCACGCGCATGCGGTTCTGCTCGTTGCGATCGATGGTCGCCTCCACCTCGGTACGGATCGGCTCGGGCTTCTGCTTGAACTTGCGCAGCGCAAATAGCAGGCTATCCGACAGGCAGTTGCCCACCGCAGCCGCCAACAGCTGCGAAGGTGAAGGTCCCGAGGCCTTGCCAAGGGGTGGCGGCTCGTCGCCGTAGAGCACAGGGATATCCGCCCCGAATTTGATGCCGAAGCGAAAATCCGCGTCCTGTTCCAACTCAACCTTGATGATGTTGGCCACACCGCCTCCTTATATGCAAGGGGGCACGGCCCCCTTGAACAGACTTTCCCTACAGGCTATCCACCACGCGCTTCAACTTGGCTCGCACCTGGCCGGCCACGCCGCCGAGCACCGGGTTGTCGATGGCCATCATCGAGGCCACCGGATCAACCGCCGATACTTCAATCACGCCATCTGCGCGTTGCTGCACCACGACGTTGCACGGCAACATGGTGCCGATCTTGTCCTCTGCCTGCAGCGCCTGGTAGGCGAACTGCGGATTGCAGGCGCCTAGGATGCGGTAAGGGCGAAAATCCACTCCGAGCTTCTTCTTCAACGTTGCACCCACATCGATTTCGGTTAGCACCCCGAAACCTTCCTTGCCGAGTGCTTCAATGACACGGGCGATGGTTTCATCGAAGCCGCCTGAAAGCGTGCGCGTGAAATGGTATGTGCTCATGGCCGATGCTCCTTTCAATGCGTCGCGGGCACGCCGCAGCCGGCGCCCGATTTCAGGCCGAGCTTGCGCAGAATCATCTCCAGCGGACACAGTCCCGTGAAACTGCTCTGCAGCAGGTTGGCTCCGACGAAAGTGGTGAACCAAAGCCAGTTGACGCTGTGGAACAGCGGACTTGCCTGCACGCCGAGCGCAAGGGAGATCAGGATGAAGCTACCGGCGAAGGCGCGAATCGCGTTTTCAATGCTCATGGAAAACTCCTGTGGGTGGATTAAATGGGGTTGGATGGCGTGGGGACAATAGTCGGCACTGCGGCAGTGTTCGCTGCGAGCCCTCCTTCAGCAGAATCAAGCGGGCTCGTTGGCGCTTGCGTCACGTCCGTCGCTTCGGGCGGCGCTGGCGGTTCCAGCTTCCTCCACATCAGCACGTAAAACAGCACCGGGATGACCACCAGCGTCAGCACGGTGGACACCAGGATGCCGAAGATCAGCGACACGGCGAGGCCGTTGAATATCGGGTCGTCGAGGATGAAGAAGGCGCCCATCATGGCGGCGAGACCGGTCAGGATGATGGGCTTTGCCCGCGTGGCCGCCGCATCGATCACCGCCTGCTGCAGCGGCATGCCCCCCGCCACCTGCAGGTTGATGAAGTCCACCAGCAGGATGGAATTGCGCACGATGATGCCAGCCAGCGCGATCATGCCGATCATGGAAGTCGCGGTGAACTGCGCGCCCAGTAGCGCATGCCCCGGCATGACGCCGATGATGGTGAGCGGAATGGGTGCCATGATGACCAAGGGCACGGTGTAGGAGCGAAACTGCGCCACCACCAGCAGGTAGATCAGGATCAGGCCGACCGCATAGGCGATACCCATGTCGCGGAAAGTCTCGTAGGTGACCTGCCATTCGCCATCCCATTTCATGGCATAGCCGGCATAGGGGTCCTGCGGTTGGCTGATGAAGTGTTCACCCAGCGCAGTGCCGGCAGGCAGGGAGAGCTTGCCCAGTTCCGAGCGCATGCCGAACATGCCGTAGAGCGGGCTGTCGAGCTTGCCCGCCATGTCGGCGAACACGTACGCCACCGGCAACAGGTCCTTGTGGTAAATGGTCCGTTCGCGTTCAGCCTCGGTCTGCACCAGCAGTTCCGACAGCGGCACGAGCGCGCCGTCCTGCGAGCGCACGCGCAGCCGCAACAGCGACTCGGCGCTCCCCGCCTGCTCGGGCGCGAGGCTGATCTTCACCGGCACCTCGTAACGCGAACGTCCGTCGTGGATGGGCGTGACCGCATCGCCGTTGAGCGCCGTGCGCAGCGCCAGCACGATATCCTTCTGCGCCACGCCGGACAGCGCGGCCTTGCGCGTGTCAATCTTCAATATCAGCTTGGGCGCCGCCTCCTCCACCGTGGAATCGGTGTCGATGATGTCCGGTGTCTGCTCGAAGAGCTTGCGGATGGACTGCGCCAGCTGCAATTGCCCGGCATAGTCAGGGCCGTAGACCTCGGCGACGATTGGCGACAACACCGGCGGACCGGGCGGCACCTCGACCACCTTCACCGTGGCGCCGTACTTCTTGGCGATCTGCGCGATGTGCGGCCGCACCGCCAGCGCGATGTCGTGGCTCTTCCTGTCGCGATGGTGCTTGTCGGCGAGGTTCACCTGGATATCGCCCATCTCCGGCTGGCTGCGCAGGTAATACTGGCGCACCAGTCCATTGAAATTGATTGGCGCGCTAGCCCCGGCATAGGCCTGGTAGTCGGTGACCTCGGGCACCGTCGCGATGTAGGCGCCCATCTCGTGCAGCACGCGACTGGTCTCCTCCAGCGCCGTGCCGGTGGGCATGTCCAGCACCACCTGGAATTCCGACTTGTTGTCGAAGGGCAGCATCTTCAGCACCACCAGCTTGACGAGTGCAAGCGACACGCTGCCGAGGATCAGCACGCCGATGCCGGCAAACAGCAACCCACGCGCGCGCCGGCCCGCCGCGCCCCGCAGGAACGGCAGCATGATGCGCGTGAAGAAGCGCGAGGTGCGCGAGGCGGTCACCTGCGCATGCACGACATGGTGCTTCGCCAGCAGGCGCAGCGCCAGCCACGGCGTCACCACGAAGGCGATGGCCAGAGAAAGCAGCATGCCGATGCTGGCATTGATCGGGATCGGGCTCATGTACGGACCCATCAAGCCGGACACGAAGGCCATGGGCAGGAGCGCCGCGATGACCGTGAAGGTGGCGAGGATGGTGGGGCCGCCCACTTCATCAACGGCCTTCGGGATCAGGTCGGCCAGCGCGCCGCCATGGTCCAGCGCTCGGTGGCGGTGGATGTTCTCCACCACCACGATGGCGTCATCGACCAGGATGCCGATGGAAAAGATCAGCGCAAACAGCGAAACGCGGTTAAGCGTAAAGCCCCACGCCCAGGAAGCAAACAAGGTGGCGGCCAGCGTCAGCAGCACGGCACCACCGACGATCACGGCTTCACGGCGCCCAAGCGCCGCCCAGATCAGCACCACCACCGACAGCGTGGCGAAGATCAGCTTCTGGATGAGTTTCTGCGCCTTGTCATTAGCGGTCTCGCCGTAGTTCCGTGTCAGCGACACGTTGACACCCTCCGGGATGACACTTCCCTTCAACTGCTCAACGCGCGCGAGTAGGCGGTTGGCCACGTCGACGGCGTTTGCGCCGGCTTTCTTGGAAATGGCGATCGTGACCGCCGGAAATTCAGCCCCCGCAATCGGCTTGTCACCGGCCACGGGCTTGTCCTTGGGGGAGGCCGTGGCGGCTGCCGCCGCAGGCCCGGCGCCGAACCACACGTAACGCACCGGCTGGTCCGGCCCGTCGACGACCCGCGCAATATCCGATACGGCAACAGGGCGCCCGCCCTGCCGACCGACGATCAGGCGCCCCACGTCCTGCCCGGAAGCGAGGAAGGCGCCTGCCTCCACCAGCATGTCGCGGTTGTTGCCAACCAGGCTGCCTGCGGGCAGCGACACATTAGCTGCCAGCAGCGCGCCGCGCACATCCTGCGCGGTCACGCCGGAGGATTGCATGCGCTCGGCGTCGAGCAGGATGCGCACGCTGCGCCCGGGGCCGCCCAGCGTCTGCACCACGCGCGTCCCCGGCACGCGCTTCAATTCCACTTCGGCGGCGCGTGCCACGCGCTCCAGGTCGAAGGCGCCTCGCGTGCTGTCGGACGTCCACAAGGTCAGGGTCACGATGGGCACATCGTCGATGCCCATCGGCTTGATCATCGGCTCGCCGGTGCCGAGGTTGGGCGATACCCAGTCCTTGTTCGAATAGATGGTGTCGTAGAGCCGCACCAGCGCCTGGGTGCGGTCCTCGCCCACCTTGAACTGCACGGTCATCACCGCCAGGCCAGGGCTTGAGGTGGAGAACACATGTTCCACGCCGGTGATGCGCGTCAGCACCTGTTCGGCAGGCGAGGCCACCAGCGCCTCCACATCCTTCGCCGAGGCGCCCGGGAAGGGAATCAGCACATTGGCCATGGTGACATTGATCTGCGGCTCTTCCTCGCGCGGCGTCACCATGACGGCGAAGGCGCCCAACAGCAGCGCCACCAGCGCAATCAGCGGCGTGAGCTGCGAGGAGACGAAGAACCGGCTGGTACGGCCGGAGATGCCGAGATCGCTCATTTGGCTACTGGGGTGACTTCAGCTTCTTGATGCCGAGCATGTCCATCACGTACTTCTCGAAGATCGGCTCGGAGGTCCCTTTCTTCATCTTGCGGATGAAGTATTTCTCGAACGCCACCTTGGCCAGGTGCACCCACTTGCCCTCGGAGAACCAGTTCACGTTGCGCGGCGGGATTTGCGGTAGCGCCACGAAGGCAATGCCGGTATCGCCCATATCGGCAAGGCACACCGCATTCCAGGTTGCCTTCTCCGTCGGCTGCCGGCCATCCAACTCGGCGCGGATGTTGTGCGCCGTGGCAGTCACCATGGACTCGATCATGTAGCCGGTCTTGGGCGCTCCGGTAGGCACCGGTGTCACCTCGACCGGCGGTATGGCGACGCACACGCCGACCGCGTAGATGTTTTTGTATTTCGGGTTGCGCTGGTGCTCGTCGATGAGAATGAAGCCGCGCGGATTGACGAGGCCCTCGATCCCGATCACCGCGTCAATTCCCTTGAACGCCGGCAGCAGCATGGAGTAATTGAACGGCAATTCGTGCTTCTTCTTTTCCTTGCCCTCGTCATCGTGCTCGGTGACGAATGCCTTGCCGGCCTCCACCTTGGTCACCTTGGCATTGGTGATCCACTTGATGTGCCGCTCGCGCAGCGCCGATTCGAGCATGGTCTTGGAATCGCCGACGCCCCCAAGCCCGAGGTGGCCGATATAGGGCTCGGCGGTGACGAAGGTCATCGGCACGCGGTCGCGGATCTTGCGCCGGCGCAGGTCGGTTTCCATGATGAAGGCGAACTCGTAGGCCGGGCCGAAGCAGGACGCGCCCTGGACCGCGCCGACCACGATGGGGCCCGGATTCTTCACGAACGCGTCCCACGCGGAGGCTGCGTTGACGGCGTGGTCGATGTTGCAGATAGACTGCGTATGGGCCTGCGGACCGCTGCCCTCGACCTCCTCGAAGGCCAAGCGCGGCCCGGTGGCGATGACGAGGTAGTCGTATTCGAGCGTGCTGCCGTCACCCAGTTCGACCTGGTTTTTCTCCGGCACGACGCGCTTGGCGCCTACAGCCGAAAAGGCAATCTTCTTCTTTTCCAGGATGGGGCTGACCGGAAATTCGATGTCGTCGCGGGTACGCCAGTTCACTGCCACCCAGGGGTTGGAGGGCACGAAATGAAAATTCGGGCCGTTGCCGACCACGGTGATGCGGTCGTCCGCCCGCAGTCGTTCCTGCATCTCGAAGGCCATCGGCAAGCCGCCGATGCCGGCGCCGAGAATGACAATGTGAGCCATGACTGCCCCCTTCCTATCGAATGGCGGCTACTTGCCGCCCGACTTCAACTGCGCAAGGGCACTCACCGGGTCGAGCGCCACCTTTTCGCCGGCCTGGACGCCCGCCAGCACTTCGATGCCGGCAACGCCGGCCGCCTCGCCCAGGCGCAACTGGCGAAACCGCAGCTCGCCCTTGTCATCGACCACATACGCGCCCGCGACTTCGCTGCGATACGTGACTGCGGCCGCGGGAATGACCAGCTTCTTCGCCTGGCCGACGGCGAACAGTGCGCGCGCAAACATCCCCGGCGCCACATCCTTCAGCCCCGCAGGCAAGTCCAGCCACACCTGCGTGGTGTGGCTGCGCAGATCCGCGGCGGGCATGACCTGCATCGCCGTCGCCTTCACCGTCTGGCCAAGTGATGCAAATTCCAACATGGCCGTACCGGCGGCACGCACCTCGCGCAATCGCGCCTGGGGAATGCTCGCCACCACCCGCAAGCGCGCCGGGTCATGCAAGGTGAAGAGCGGCATGCCCGGTTGCGCCATGTCGCCCTGCTGTACGTGACGAATGGCGATGACGCCGGCAAACGGTGCGGTGATGGTGGCGTGCCCGCGCACAGCGATGGCCTGTTCGGCGGCGGCGCGGGTGGCGGCCAGCTGCGCGCGGGCGGCATCAAAGTCGGCCTGCGACTTGTCCAGGGCCGCCGGACTGAGGAACGTCTGCTCGGTGAGGCGGCGGGTGCGCTCGAAATTAACCTTCGCGTTGGAGAAGTCCGCCTCCGACCGGGCGATCTGCGCCTGTCCAGCCGCCACGATCTGGGCCGCCTCGCGATCGTCGATGCGCGCCAGCACTTCACCGCGCGCAACGAAACGCCCCGACTCGACGCGCACTTCGAGCACGCGCCCGGGAACCTGCGCGGCAACGATTGACTGACGAACCGCCTCGACGACGCCTTCAGCCGAGAGCGAGCCCTCCACGGGGAGCAACTCGATCACCGCGGTCTTCAGCGGCGCACCCACCGCCTGACCCGGGCTCGCCATAAGCAGCAGGGCAAGCAATGCGAAAAAACCGGCGTTCACGGCGCCGAGGCGCTTGCCCAGCCAGCTCGGCAATATACTCCCATAGGGTATAACCATATCCCCTCCAATTGACTCCGGTCCCATCCCGGCCTTCAGCCCTTGCCCGACAGGCTACCCACGACGCAACTGACAAAGGACTTTGCCGTCGCCACGGCCGCGCCCAAGCCCGATGCCGTATCTCGCTCCGGATATCCCATCTCGAGCAGGTTGCGCGCCACCTGCTCCCGCGCCGGACCGCGCCCGCCGGCATCCACCGCCTGGATGTGCACGGTACCCGCCGCCACGTCCACTTCGACGGACACGACGCCCTCAATAGCGCTCAAGCCACGTGCAATGGACTTTGCGCAACCGCCACACTTGATGTTCTCTACCGCCAAGGTCCAGTCCACGACATTACCTCCTATTGTTGACCCAGCCGGCTTGACTTGAGTCAACCAGCGCCGAATCAGCTTGCGCCGACTCGATGCTTTATATACTATGGGGGGTATATGAAAAAGTCAAGTGCCGGGTAACATGAATTCCTCACAAGACTAGGATTCCTACGAAGGGTGTTCCATGACACAGATGAAAGACGATGAGAGCCGGCGCGCGCTGATCGTGCGGCTGCGCCGCGTCGAGGGGCAGGTGCGCGGCGTGCAACAGCTAATGGAAAACGCGGCGCCCTGCGAGTCCATCGCGCAGCAGCTGTCGGCGGCGCGGCGCGCCCTCGACAAGGTCTTCTACATGATGATGGCGTGCATGATCGAGCAACAAGTCACCGAAGACTCGAGCCCGAAAGCCGTGCATGCGGATGTGCGCAAGCTCACCGACATGCTGTCGAAATACAGCTAGGCTCTGTCGAGGGCAGGCTGCGCACGGATTTTTCGTGTCGGCGATCGCAGTTACTTTCATTGCCGTTATCAACAACAGGAGTATCGCCATGAAAGCGAACATCGGCAGCATCGATCGCGTGGTACGTATCATCGTCGGCATGGCCCTAGTCGGGCTCACCCTGAACGGCAACATTGGTGTGTGGGGGTGGATCGGCGTCGTTCCAGTCGTTACGGCCTTCATCAGTTTCTGCCCGCTGTATGCGATGTTGGGCATGAGCACCTGTTCGGTGGCGCCCAAGTCCTGACAAACCGCACCTCGACCGCTCCAGCTCAGTCCAGCGCCCTGCCCTCACCCGCCTCCTCCGTCGTGCGCCCGTCGCGTATGTGATAAATGCGCTTGAAGGTGGGGATGATCTTCTCGTCGTGCGTCACGACGATGATGGCGGTCTGGTATTCGCTCGCCATGCGGTTGAGGATGCGCATCACTGCGAGCGCACGCTCGCTGTCCAGCGGCGCGGTGGGCTCGTCGGCAAGGATCACCGGGGGCCGGTTCGCCAGCGCCCGGGCAATCGACACGCGCTGCTGCTCCCCGCCTGACAGCTCCGAGGTTTCCGCGCGGGCGCGGTGCGCCACGTCGAGCGCTTGCAGCAGTTCCAGCGCCCGGGCCCGCGCTTCGCGGTTCGGCCGCCCCGCCAGCATGGGCATCAGCGCCACGTTGTCAGTGACATCGAGGAAGGGAATCAGGTAGGGAGCCTGGAAAATGAAACCGATGCGGTCCCGCCGCAGCGCCCTCAGATCGGAAATCCTCCATCCGTCGTCGTAGATCACTACGCCGCCCACGATCATGCGCCCGCGCGTCGGCTCGATCACCGCGCCCAGGCACTTCAGCAGCGTGGTTTTCCCGGAGCCGCTCGGGCCGATGAGGCCGACCACTTCGCCGGGGGCCACCTGCAGGTTTGCGTCCTTGAGCGCATCGACGGCGGCGTCGCCTTCGCCGTAACGCTTGGAGAGGCCTTCGATCCGGATGCCGACGCCGGCGCTCGATTCAGCCACTCGCATTGCCCTCATCCGCCAATGGCCGTCGCGGGATCAACCTTGAGCGCGGCGCGAATGGCCAGCGAGCTCGCCACAGCGCACACCACCATCACCACCACGAAGCCGCGCACGGCATCCCCCGGTTCCAGCAGCACGTACTTCGGAAACGCGGGGCCCCAGGCCGTGGCAGCGATCTTTCCGACCGAGAAGCCGATCAGCCCCAGGCCCAGCGCCTGCTGCAAAATCATGCTGGCGATGGTGCGGTCGCGCGTGCCGATCAGCTTGAGCACCGCGATCTCGCGGATCTTACCCAGGGTCATGGTGTAGATGATGAAGGCGACGATGGCCGCGCTGACAATGGCCAGGATCACCAGGAACATGCCGATCTGCTTGGCTGCCGTGGAGATCAGCTTGGCAATGAGTATCTCCTCCATCTGCGCCCGGGTATAGGCCTGCAGGTGCTGCCAGCGGCGGATGCCGGCGGCAACTTCCTCAGGCGCGTGTCCGTCACGCACCGTCACGAGCACGGCGTTCACGTTGCGGTTGGTGACCTGCGATGCGGTGATCGCCTCCAGCAGCCCCGGCACCCCGGGGCGGTTGAGCGCGGGATTCGCTGCCGTGCGCGCCCGCTCGTTGACAATGGCGTCGTTGTCCTTCAGGAACTGCGCTTCCTGGGCATCCTTGAGCGACACGAACACCATGGGATCGCCGCCCGAAGACACCATGCGACGGGTAAGGCCCACCACGCTGTAATCGTGGCGGCGGATGCGGATGCGCTCACCCACCGCAAACCCGGTCGCGGCGTCCGCCAGCGCCTCGTAGTGGCCGCGTGTGATGCGGCGCCCTGCAGTCAGGAACGCCGGCTCGCCCGGATGCCCGGGCTCGAATCCCACCACCATGGCGCGCACTTCCGTGTCGCCACGCCGCACCTGCATGGTGAGGTAAGTGACGTTGGCCGCCTGCGCCACACCCTCCAGCCCGAGCAGGTCGCGATAGACGTCGTCGCGGATGCTCGACGACTCCGCATACGGGCCCTGCGTATCCTTCTGCACCGCCCACAAGTCAGCGCCACTGTTGCCGAGCATCACCCGCGCGTCGTCCACCATGCCGCGGTACACCCCCGCCATGGTGAGCGTGACGCCAATGAGCAGACCAAGGCCAAGTCCCGTGAGGACGAACCTGCCCCACGAATGCAGGATGTCGCGGCCGGCCAGGCTGATCATTACATGCCGCCCGCCGCCTTGGCGGTGGCGGCGGGCAGGGCGCCAACCACCTCGATGCGACTGTCGTCATCAAGGTCGCGCTCGCTGTAGAGCACCACGTAATCTCCCGCCTTGAGCCCGTCGAGGACCTGCACCTGTCCATCCAGCCCGCTCGCACCGGCTTTCACCGCGACAAAGCGGAAATTGCCATCGCCCCGCAACCAGACGCCGGCCCGGCCCGCGCGTTGGCGCAACGCCGCATTCGGGATCAGCAACACATCTTTCAACACCGGCAGCCGCAGCGTCACTTCGGCCATGTCGCCAATGGACACGCCCTGCGGCAGGACATCGAACACCACGTCGGCGATGCGCTCTTCGGTGACGCTGTCGCTCAAGGGGTCGATGCGCGACACCCGGCCAGCCAGCGTTTCATCCGGTCGCGCTCGCAACACTACCTGCGCCGGCAGTCCCGTGCGCAGGCCGATCGAGCGCCCCTGGTCGAGGCGCGTCCTGACGCGCAGGCTCGCCGGGTCAGCCAGCTTCAGCACCGCCTGCCCGGCCACCACCGTCGAGCCGGGCTCGGCATCGCGTGCCGTCACCATTCCGTCGACCGGGGCCAGCAGCCGCACATTCACGCGCTGCTGCCGCGCGCCGGCACGATCCGCCTCCAGGCGAACGATGTCCTGGCGCGCACTCGCCAATGCGGACTCGGCAGAGGCCACCTGGGCGTCGGCCGATTCCCGCTGCTGCTGCTTGCCTTCCAGGACGCTGGCGCTGACAAAGCCCTTGCTGCCGAGATCGACAGTGCGGCGCACTTCGCTGGCAGCAAGCGTCTGCCGGCTGATGGCGTCGCGCAACTGCGCTTCGGCCGTCGTCACGGCGCTGTGTGCACGTGCCATGGCCGCATCCGCCGCCGCCACGCGTGAATCGAGGTCCACCGGTTCCATTTCCGCCAGCAACTGGCCGGCCTTCACTGCATCGCCGACATCGACCAGCACGCGCTTCACGCGCCCGGCGGCGGTCGGACCCACGACGTAGGCGCGTTGTGCGGCGATTGTGCCGATGCCGAACATGCCGGGCGCCACCTCGCCACGTGCCGCCTGGATGACCGTCACGCGTATCGGCGCCATCGGACCGCTCCTGAGGGCAGTCCAGCCCAATGCCGCCAGCAAGGCGATGCCAAACAAACCGAACCAGACCTGCCGCGGGACGGCGAAACGGGATGTCACGCTTCCACCGCTGCGCGACGCGCGCTTGTCCGCGGCATCGGCCCGGACTGCCGTGCATGAACGACCGGGCGTGTCATGGGCAACCGGCCGCAGGGGAACGCCAGCGTGGGCAGGCATACACATAGCAGGCACCCGAGGCGATCGCCACCCAGACCACGAGCCTGAGAATCAGCGCATACAGCGTGCGCGCCTCGAATGCGCCGCCACCAGCCACGTGCAGTCCGAACAACGCGAAGATCACTGCAATCGCCAGCGCGAGGCCCGCCGACAAGCGAAATCCCCAGCGTGTCATGCGCCACAGCCCGACACCCGCCGCGACATAGGCGAATCCCGAGAGAAAATTGAACCAGAGCACGAAGGGGACAATCTCGCCCGCAGCGCGCTGCGCTTCGGCAGATCCAAACAGCACGGTGCCACCCGACTGCAGCGTCGCCAGTCCGAAAACAACCCCCACAATTGCCGCCACCGTCATGCTGCGCGGTCGCTTGCGCGCCGCTACCGCCGCCTTGTCCATCCGTCGATGCCTCCTTGTGTGCTGCTCGTGCCAGCTGCCCGGCGCACGGACATCCAGCTTGGGCAGAACCGCAACGCTACCCAAGCGCCAACAACGAGATTGTTCATTGTAGTGGCGCCAGGGCAAGCCCCATGGCGCCGGCGGCGACAACATGCCCCGGGCTTGACCTAAGTCAAGCGGCAACATGTTGGCAAAGCGCGCCGCGAAATAGCCGGCGCCCGAACCGATGGCAGCGACGAGCGCGAGCGCCTGGATCACTTGGTGCGGCTTTTGCACTGCATCGCGCCGCCACCACCTGCAATGCTGTAACGTTCCACCTCACGCCAACCCGCGCACCCATCCGGCAATGACCCGCTTTCTTCCTTTCCTGCACTGGTGGCCCCGCGTCAACGCGGCGACCCTGCGCGCCGATGCGCTGGCAGGGCTCATCGGCGCCATCGCCGTGGTGCCGCAGGGCGTGGCCTTCGCCGCGCTAGCGGGACTGCCGCCGGAGTACGGCCTGTACTGCGCCATGGCGCCTACCGTGATCGCCGCCCTGTTCGGCTCTTCGCTGCACAATGTGTCGGGGCCCACCAACGCCGTTTCGTTGATGGTGTTCGCCGTGCTCGCCCCGCTCGCGGCGCCAGGCTCGCCGCAATACATCCAGCTCGCGCTCACGCTTGCGCTGATGTGCGGCGTGGTGATGATTGCGCTGGGCGTTGCACGCATGGGTGCACTGGTGAACTTCATGTCAGACGCCGTGATTGTCGGCTTCACCGCTGCCATCGGCGTGCTGATCTTCGCCAGTCAGTTGCATCAGGTGCTCGGCATCGACATCCCGCCCGCCACGCGCTTCATCACGCTGCTCGCCGAAACCTGGACGCGCCTGGGCAGCACCAATCCCTGGGCATTGCTGACTGCTGCCATGACGCTGGCCGCCGGCATCGCATCGCGCCGCTGGCTGCGCCGCGTCCCGGCCATACTGACTGCCACCCTCGTCGGTTGCCTCATGGGGGCACTGCTGCAGGCGCTGCTGGGTGCCGAGCGAAGCGGCATTCGCATGCTCGGCGGCATCGCAGGCAGCCTGCCGCCGGTGTCGTTGCCGGACTTTTCTATCGACACCTTGCAATCACTGGCCGGTGGCGCCGTCGCCGTGACCGTCCTGTCGCTGACCCAGGCGGTGTCCATCGGACGCGCCATCGGCATCCGCTCCGGCCAACGACTGGACAACAACCAGGAATTCATCGGCCAGGGATTGGCGAACGTCGCGGCAGCGTTCTTTTCGGGATTCCCCTCCAGCGCCTCGGTGAATCGCTGCGGGATCAACTTCGAGGCAGGCGCGAAGACGCCGCTCGCCGCGGTGTTGTCGGCGCTGTTCCTGGTGCTGCTGCTGCTCGCCTTCGGCGGGCTGACCGCGTGGTTGCCGATTGCGGTTGTCGGCGGCGTGCTGTTGTTCGTGGCCTGGAACCTCATCGACATCCAGTACATCCGTCGCGCCATCCGCACCAGTGGCAACGACGCCGCGGTGCTCGCGGTCACATTCCTCGCCACGCTCACGCTCGACCTGGAATTCGCCATCCTCGCCGGCGTCGCCGCCTCGCTGGTGGTGTACCTGCACAGCTCCGCGCACCCCAGCCTGCGAAGCCTCGTACCCAGCCCGCGCCACGCCGACCGCCGCATGGCCGAAGTGGAACCAGGATTGCAGGAATGCCCGCAGGCCAAGATCCTGCGCATCGAGGGATCCATCTACTTCGGCGCGGTCAATCACGTGGAGGACTATTTGGACGCGCTGCGCAAGCACAATCCTGCGCAGAAGCACCTCCTGCTGATGTCCAAGAGCATCAACACCATTGACATGGCAGGCGCCGACCTGATCGGCCGCGAGGCCATCCGCCGCAATGCAGAGGGTGGCGCGGTGTACCTCTACAGCCCGAGGAAGCCCGTGGTCGCCATGCTGGCGCGCGGCGGCTATATGAAGGACATCGGCAAGGACCACATCTTCCGCAGCAAGGATGAAGCTTTCCGCGGCGTTTTCGCGCGGCTCGATCGCTCGATTTGCGCCACCTGCCGGGCGCGGATCTTTACCGAATGCGCAAGCATTCCAGAACCCGTAGCGATCTGATCCAGCAGGTCACGTCGGCTTGGGCAACATCTCCGCCGCAGGCTCCGGAGGCTTGATAAACACCTGCATCTTCTTCGGCCGAACCACCAGCGATTCGCCCTCGACGAGCGCCAGTTTGCGATACAGCTCAGTCGGAATTTCCACTTCGATCAGTTCGGCGTTGTCTTCGCGTTCCAGCTCGAGGCGTGCCACCGATCCGAAGGCAAGCGCGCGCACAGTTGCACGCGGATGCCCTGCTGGCCCGGCGAGTAACGGTCGAGCTCGATTTCATGCGGGCGGGCATAGGCCACCGCCGGCGCGTCCGTTGCACCCGCCTGGTCGGGCGCCTCCAGCGCCACGTCGCCCACGTGCAGCCAGCCGTCATGTGCGCGGCCATGGAACAGGTTCACGTGCCCGAGGAAGCCGAACACGAAGGGGCTGGCGGGTGTGTCGTACACCTCGGCCGGCGTGCCGAGCTGCTCGACGCGGCCGCGATTCATCAGCACCACGCGGTCGGCGACTTCCAGCGCCTCTTCCTGGTCGTGGGTCACAAAGATGCTGGTGACGTGGATCTCGTCGTGCAGCCGACGCAGCCAGCGGCGCAGCTCCTTCCTCACCTTGGCGTCGAGCGCACCGAAGGGCTCGTCGAGCAGCAAGACCTTGGGCTCGGTGGCCAGCGCGCGCGCCAATGCAATGCGCTGGCGCTGCCCGCCGGAGAGCTGCGCCGGGAAGCGATCGGCCAGCCAGTCGAGCTGCACCAGCTTCAGCAACGACATCACCTTGTCCTTGATGGCCGTCTTGGACGGCCGCTCGGCGCGCGGTTTCATGCGTAGGCCGAAGGCGATGTTGTCGAACACCGTCATGTGGCGAAACAGCGCGTAGTGCTGGAACACGAAGCCCACCTTGCGCTCGCGCACGTCGCGCTGGGTGGCGTCCTCACCATGGAAATGCACTTCACCCACGTCGGCTATCTCCATGCCGGCGATGATGCGCAACAGCGTGGTCTTGCCGCAGCCGGAGGGTCCGAGCAGCGCCACCAGTTCGCCGGTGGGAAATTCCAGCGACACATTGTCGAGGGCGACGAAGTCGCCGAAATGCTTGGTGATGTTGCGGACTTCGATGCTCATGATCGTTTCCTGGCAGTCAATGCACTATGTGCGGGGTGCTTCCAGCGGAAGAACTTCATGCTCGGCCCTTGCCTTCCATTCCACGAAGCTCTTCAGGCCCAGCGTCACGAAGGCGAGCAGCGCCAGCAGCGAGGCCACGGCGAAAGCGGCGGCGAACTGGTATTCGTTGTAGAGGATCTCGACGTGCAGCGGCATGGTGTTGGTCTGGCCGCGGATATGCTCCGACACCACAGACACGGCGCCGAACTCGCCCATGGCGCGGGCGTTGCAGAGGATCACGCCGTAGAGAACGCCCCACTTGATGTTGGGCAACGTCACGTACCAGAAGGTCTGCCAGCCCGAGGCGCCCAGCACGATGGCCGCTTCTTCCTCTTCGGCACCTTGCGCCATCATCAGCGGAATGAGTTCGCGGGCTATGAAGGGAAAGGTGACGAAGATGGTGGCCAGCACGATGCCCGGCACGGCGAAGATCACCTTCATGTCGTGCGCCTGCAGCCAGGGGCCGAACCAGCCTTGGGCGCCGAACACCAGCACGTAGATCAGCCCCGACACGATGGGTGACACCGAGAACGGCAGGTCGATCAGCGTGATGAGCAGCGCCTTGCCGCGAAAGTCGAACTTGGCGATGGCCCAGGAAGCGGCCACGCCGAACACCAGGTTCACCGGCACCGCGATGCCGGCGATCAGCAGCGTCAGCTTGATTGCCGATAGTGCTTCGGGTTCGCTCAGCGCGGCCAGGTACACGCCCACGCCCTTGCGGAAGGCCTCGAAGAACACCGTCACCAGCGGCATGATGAGGAACAGCAGCATGAATGCGACCGCCAACCCGATCAGGCCCCATTTGACCGCCGGGTGCTCCTCGGTGGAGCGCCTGTTGCGCTGCACATCGATCGCCACAGAGGTGCCTGCGACCGGCACTTTCGCAAGCGTAGTGGCCACATTGGAAACTGAGCCCGCCATTACGACTCCCTCCCCGCGCGACGGTTCGCCCACCACTGCAGCACATTGATGAGGAGCAGCAGCACGAATGAGAACAACAACATCACCACCGCCAGCGCCGTGGCGCCGTTGTAGTCGTACTGCTCGAGCTTGGTGATGATCAAGAGCGGCGTGATCTCAGTTCTCATCGGCAGGTTGCCGGCGATGAACACCACCGACCCGTACTCACCCACGGCGCGCGCGAAGGCGAGTGCGAAGCCGGTCAACAGCGCCGGCAGGATGGTGGGCAGGATGACGTGAACGAAGGTCTGCCAGCGCGTGGCGCCCAGGCTCGCGGCGGCATCCTCCAGCTCGCTCTCCAGGTCCTCGAGTACCGGCTGCACCGTGCGCACCACGAACGGCAGGCCGATGAAGGTGAGCGCGAGCACCACGCCCAGCGGCGTGAAGGCCACCTTGATGCCTAGCGGCTTGAGCAGGCTTCCGATCCAGCCGTTCTCCGCCCACAGCGCGGTGAGCGCGATGCCGGCCACCGCCGTGGGTAGCGCGAAGGGCAGGTCCACCAGGGCATCGAGGATGCGCTTGCCGGGAAAGGTGTAGCGCACCAGCACCCAGGCGACGATGAGGCCGAAGAACGCATTGATTGCCGCGCCGATCAGCGAAGCACCGAAGGTGAGCTGGTAGGAGGCGACCACGCGCGGCGTGCTGACCGCCCCCCAGAACTGCTCCCAGGTCAGAGCGAAGGTCTTGATGAATGCCGCCGACAGCGGGATGAGAACGATCAGCCCGAGATAGAACAGCGTGTAGCCCATCGCCAGGTTGAACCCCGGGAGGACGTTGTGGCGGGTGCGACGGCTCATCGAAGCAGGTCCGGAAGGTCAGTCTTGCAATTGACGCGGAGGCATCCGGAATTACTTTTGGTAGATCTGGTCGAACGAGTCACCATCGGCAAAGTGCGCCTTCTGCGCCGCCGCCCAGCTGCCGAACACTTCCTCGACGGTGAAGAGCGGAATGGACTTGAAGGTCGAGGCATACTTCTTCGACACCGCGGCCGACACCGGACGGTAGTGGTACTTGGCCGCAATCTCCTGCGCCTCGTCCGAATACAAGTAGTCGAGGTAGGCCTTGGCCACGGTGCGCGTGCCCTTCTTGTCCACCACGCGCTCGATGATGGCAACCGGGTTGTCCGCGCGGATGCTCACCGACGGGTACACGATCTCCACCTTGTCGGCGCCCAGTTCCTTCTGGATCAGGTACACCTCGTTCTCGAAGGTCACCAGCACGTCGCCAATGTTGCGCTGGGCAAAGGTGGTGGTGGCGCCACGCCCCCCAGTGTCGAGGACCGGGACATTCTTGAACAACGCCGTGACGAACGCCTTCGCGCTCGACTCGTTGCCGCCCTTCTGCTTCAGCGCATAGCCCCAGGCGGCGAGATAGGTGTAGCGCCCATTGCCGGCCGTTTTGGGATTGGGAATGACGACGGCAACACCGGGTTTGACGAGGTCGCCCCAGTCCTTCACGCCCTTGGGATTTCCCTTTCTCACCAGATACACCATGGTGGAAAAATTCGGCGCGGCATTGTTGGGAAAGCGCTTGGTCCAGTCGGCAACCACCAGACCCCGGGATGCCAGCAGGTCGATGTCGGTGGCCTGGTTCATGGTCACCACATCGGCCTCGAGGCCGTCGACTACAGCGCGCGCCTGTGCACTGGAACCTGCATGCGACTGGTTGACGGTCACATCCTGTCCGGCCTTGGACTTCCAGAACTTCGCGAAGACCGGGTTGTAGTCCTTGTAGTATTCGCGCGCAACGTCATAGGAGACGTTGAGCAGCGTGGTTGGGCGCGTGCCGCACCGGGCGCAGCCAGCAACAGGGCTGTTGCCGCGAGCGGCCCGAGCAATGCAAGGAATCGACGAGCAAACATGTGTAGGAGCTCCATATCGGGGATAGAAGGGTGGAGGGGCGGACCGGCCGGGGCAGACCAGCTGAAAATCGGCTGACAGTCCAATCCAGAAGCAATATCATGGGGTTGCATCCTCATAAACCAAACGACTTTATAGGAAGTTATTAATACGATTTTGGAATAAGTGGCCTGCTTGCGACGTTGTTGGCACCCCAGCTGCTCGATATACCGTCCAACCGACCCTCCTATCCAGGGGTACCGCCCCGCCAGTCACCCGCCCCCTCTGAATGAGCACCATGTCCAACACTGTTGCAGCGAACACCGGCCAGCCGAACCTGGGCCATGTCGACACCACCGGGCCGAATCTCCTTGCCCACCTGCGGCAACTGGCGCAGGAAAAGCATCTATCCATTAAGGACTTCGCGCTACCGCGAGAACACCGCATCGACGCCGGCCGCCTGCACCTGCATTGCCTGGAATGGGGCGACCCGCTGGCCACGCCGGTGGTGTTCGCGCACGCGGGGCGCCTGAACGCCCACAGCTGGGACCTCGTGTGCCTCGCGCTGAAGGCGAACTACCGCTGCATCGCCTTCGACCTGCCGGGCCATGGCGACAGCGACCGCGCTCCGGGAATGGATTACCACCTCGCCAGTTGCAGCGAGGACCTGCGCGGGCTCGCGGACTCGCTGCAACTCGGCAAATTCTTCCTGGTTGGCGCCTCGCAAGGCGGGCTGCAGTCGCTGGCCTACGCGCTGCATCACCCGGACACGCTGCGCGGCCTCGTGCTAAGCGACTCCGGACCCTACCTGCAGACGGCAGGCGTGGCGCGCCAGAGCGGGGAGATGGCGGTGTACCAGCCCTTCGAGCGTTTCGAGGACATCGTGCAGATGTCGCAGCAGGATGGCCGCGGGCGCAACACCGATCGGCTGCGCTTCACCCTGAGCCAGAACACACGGCAATTGCCGGATGGCCGGTGGACCTGGAAATTCGATACGGAATACCGCACAACGAAAGACGCCTTCACGCTGGCCACCGAACTGCAGGGCATGATGGTGCGCGCCGCCTCGCTCACCTGCCCGGTGCTGGTGCTGCATGGCGAGCACAGCGACATCCTGCTGGCCGACGGGGCAAAGCACACCGCCGGCTGCTTCCCCGACGGGCGCTGGGCGACGGTGCCCGGCACGCGTCACCTCTTGCATCACGATAACCCGAATGCCTTCATCGACATCCTGCAGCGCTTCTTCGCCGCGGCAGCAGCGCCAATCAATACTGACGAGTAAATTCCCTACTTAGGCCATATCACAATTGAGGGGATACTCCCCTCAAACTCCCCTACTTCAGGGGCCATTTCGGTAATTCTGAAATGGCCCCTGAGCTGTCTCTCTTCCAGGCGGCCTGATACTTATGCGTCTGTCCTGTGCAAACGCACTCCCAAAATTCCCGCATATCGACCAAAGTCCAGATCGGTGGAAAACACAGGTACTCGCAGCCTGAGTGCCAACGCGCAAATCAGGTAGTCCGTATTCGAGCCTTGCACGCCGCGTGCCCGGCACTGGTTAAAGCACATTGCCGCGCGCTCATAGTCACCGGTCAGAATGGGAAGGTCGGGAAACGGATCGAGCCGATCACGTAGCGCAACAAACTGTTCTTCGCTCACGACACCGGACAGCAATTCCTGGCGGATGGGACCAGCGATCAGCGCTTCCCCTTCCCCGATGAGACGCACAAGTTCCGCGATCGACGCGTCATTGGCAGGCTGATTGCGCCTGCGTCGCAGCGCAAGTGACCACACCGAGGTATCGACAATGACCATTGCCCGCCCGTCAGGCTTGACTTTTGCGTCGCACCGATCCTCGCGCCAGGCTGCGCTGGCGTTTCATTTCGGCGGCTGGAAGCAAATCCAATTTTCCGAACAGGTCCAGAATGCCGCGCTGTTTATGGCGCTGGATATACTCGATCAGGGCGTGAGTTACCGCAGCCTTCTTGGTGCGATGGCCGCTGACGCGTACAGCCTCGTTGATCAGTTTGTCATCCAGAGCGAGATTGGTTGCCACGGGAACTCCCTTCTGCGGTCATTTTTTCACACACGATGATGTGTGGAGCGGATTGTAATGCTTTCCTGGAAGTCCGCGGTTTGAGGTGTCGTGTCATGTTGAGGTGGTGCAGGTCTGTTGCGCTCTCGCAGGCAAGCCCAGGGGCGTGAGTATCTTGACAATCAGCGGGCCCCTCGCTTGAGCAGTGCCGCGTCTTGGAGTGCACCGCGGTGATGGCCTCCCGACCGGCGCGCTAGGATAAGCTCACCGCCGATCCACTGTCCATATGCACCGCCATCGGTCCACACCAGGGAATCGCTTCATGACCTCAGCCATCGCCTTGCTGCGCTCGGCGCGCGCCGGCTCGCCGGCCTCAGTCCAGTACCAGCCGCCCGACCCGTGCCGCTACGATTTCTTCCAGGGCCAGCCCGACCCGGGCGCCTACCCGGTCGCCGAATTGCGCGCCGCGTTCAATGCCGTCTTCGACGACGAGGGCATCACCGCCTGCAAGTACCAGGGCGCGGGCGGGCGGGCCGAGATGGCCTACGGCTTCGTTGGCCTGCGCGAGGAAATCGCCAAGCTTCTCAACGCACGCGATACCGTCGATGGCGGCCGCGCGCTCGACGCATCGAACGTCATGGTGGTGAACGGCTCCTCGCAGGGGCTCTCGCTCGCAGTCTCGGCGCTCATCGACCCGGGCGACGGCGTGATCCTCGAGCAGGCGTCCTTCGGCGCCGTGCTGGGTTACCTGCAGCAGGCAGGCGCAGAGGTGCGCACCGTGCCCATGGACCGAGACGGCATGGACATCGATGCGCTCGTCGCGCGGCTCATTAAGCTGAAAGCCGCCGGCCATCGCGTGAAGCTGGTGTACACCATCGCCACTTTCCAGTTGCCCACCTGCTCGGTGCTGTCGCTGGAACGCCGCCAGCGCCTCATCGCCCTCGCGCGCGAGTGGGACTTCATGATCCTCGAGGACAACTGCTACTACGCCTTCCATTTCGATGCGCCGCCGCCGCCGACGCTGCTGGCGCTCGACCTCGCGCAGGCCGATGGCGGCGGACGCGTGCTGCAATCCGATAGCTGCAGCAAGACCATTGCACCCGGGCTTCGCATCGGCTGGATGGCCGGCCACCCCGACGCCCTGAAGGCGCTGGCCGCGGTGCGCCAGGACCTGGGCGTGAGCCAGATCACGACACGCGCATTGGCGCGCTACCTGGCAAGCGGCAGCTACGCGCCCAACGTGGAGCACGCGCGACTGCTGCTGAAACAAAAGCGCGACGCCGGTGTCGCTGCACTTCGGAAACACTGCGGGCAATGGGTAACCTTCGACACACCACCCGGAGGGATCTACTTCTGGCTGGAAATGTCGGAGGCGATCGACTGGCCGAAGGTGCCGGCCGCGGCGGCAGCGGAAGGCATTGCACTGCGTGCCGGCGAACTATTCTCCAACGACCCGCGCGCCGAACGATTCGTGCGCCTCGCCTGGGCGCACATGAGCATCCAGGATATCGAGGACGGCATCGCCCTCTTCGGCAAGGTGCTGGCACGCTGCGCGGGGAAGTAGTCCCAATCAAGGCGAGGTCACTGTTTCAAAAACGCATCGCCTCGCGCTCCCCTACGTCAGTAGCCATGAACAGCGATACTGCGTGGCCGCGCAGTATTACTTCGGCGGCTGCATCAACTTCATCATGTCGGCGAGGTTTTCGCGGAAGCGTTTCTGGATGACCTCCCAGGCCTGGGTCTGCGACTTCGCCGTCAATTCCGCCATCTCGCGCATGTTGTTGACCGCCTTGCCCAATGCCTTTTGCGCGAGCTCTGCCTGGGCAGACGTATCCCCGCTGCCCATACGCGACATCGCCGCCTGCCACTCGGCCATGGTTTCCTGAAGGATCTCGGCCTGCCGCTTGGCGAGCTCCTGCACACCGGCGTACGCCGCCTGGTTGGCCTGCGTGAGCGCCTCGATGTCCTTCCTCTGCGCCTCGACGATCTTGCCGACGTCGATGCCCGGCACCTTGAACTGCTCCATCATCTTGCCGATGTCCGGAAACGCGAAGTTGCTGGGATCAAAACCGGGGATTGCCATGGCGTATATCCTTCTCCAACGGGTTGAATGGGATTCGCTGCTGATCAACGCTGCCCGAAGCCATGCAGATGCCTCCGACAGGATTTCATCGCACAGATCACACTGCACCGATCACGCAGTCTGAACCGCCAGAATACTCCCCTCCGGCGCTGGCCAATCGCCGACGTTTCGGACACTTCCCGGCGAAGTACACCCGCGTCACAGCCCCCTGAAGGCCAGCACCGCGACAAAGGTGGGCGGTAGCGCAGCGAGAAGCAACGCCAGCGGGTGGATCGCTCCTTCATGAAAATCGCCCTTGAGCATCGCCGCGCCCACCAAGTTGGGCGCATTGGCGATGATGGTCAGTCCGCCGCCGGTCACGGCACCTGCCACGAGCGCCACCTTGAATTCGTCGCTCAGTCCTTCCACCATTGATCCGAGGTAGGTCAGCGCCGCGTTGTCGGCAATGGCTGTCAGCGCCGTGGCACCGTAGAACACCGACTGTGCGTCCAAGCCAAGCAGCAGCGGCTGCAACCACCACTGCTGCAGGCCGCTCAGCACCACCAACCCGGCGAGGAAGAAGGCAACCAGCAGGGCTTCGCGCAGGATCAGCCGATCCTGGTGGCGCTGGTAGGCGGTGGCATAGCCGATAAAGAACAGCAGGATGCCGATGAAGATTTCCGGATGGTGGCCGAAAACCACCACCGCGCAGAGGAAGAGTATGTGGACCAGCATCACACCGGGCGGCACTCTGACAGCCCCTACCGCCTCACCGGCCGCGATGCGCAAAAGCTCGCGTCGAAACACCAGCGTGACCACGGTCGCATTGACGAGGACCGCGATGGCCGCCTTCCAGCCGAAGGTACCCAGCATGAAGGCGAGGTCCCAGTTCCACTTCGCCGACACCATGATGACCGGTGGCGCCGCGAATGGCGTCAGTGTGCCGCCGATGGAGATGTTCACGAACAGCACGCCGAGCGTGGCGTACTTCAGGTTGGTGGAGGCCCCACGACGGAAGAGCGAATCGCGCAGCATCAGCGCGGCCACCGTCATCGCGGCCGGCTCGGTGATGAAGGAGCCGAGGAGCGGCACCAGCGACAGCACGAGGAAGTACACCGCTGTTCCGCGCGCCATGGGCAAGAGGCCAGCCGCCAGCCGCACCGAGGCGGCGGCCAACTGCAGAACCGGCCGCGTGCCGGCGATCACCATGATGACGAATACGAACATGGGCTCGGTGAAGTTGCGCGAGTCCATGTAAGCCACGACGGATGCCTTGCCGCCGATGGCGAACATGAGCACGATCAGGACCATGGCCCAGAGGCCGAAGACAACCTCGACTTCACCGAGCAGGTGCCAAGCGTCAGCGTGGCGCGGCTGCGTGTGCGCCAGGTGCTCGAAAAAGCTGGTGGAGAAGGTGTGGATCAGCGCTATCGCAAAGACGATGGCGGCGCACACTTCGATGAGGTGATCGGGCACGAGGGTTCCAGTACAAACGTAATGCGAGGCGGCCCGACCATCGCAAGAACCTGCCGGCCTGCTGCACGCACACCGGCACCCTCAAATATTGTATCAGTCCCTGAGTACCCTTCCGTCGAATCGTCCGACGTGAAGCACAGCGTTTGCCTCAGGAATCCGTCACCGCCGTCGCATCCACCTCGATCAGCAACCCCGGCCGCCCCAGCGCTGCAACGCCCACCACCGTGCACACGGGCTGGTTCGGCGCCGGAAAGATGCGCTCGCGAAGTTGGCGCAGCGGAGCGCCATGCTCGGGCCTGTAGTCGACGATGTAGATCGTCAACTTCACGACGTCGGTGAAGCGCGCGCCGGCGGCCGTCAACGCAATGCCCACATTGACATAGGCCTGCTCGGCCTGCGCGACAATGTCCCCACCTCCCACCAGGCGACCCGCTTCATCGAGCGCCACCTGCCCGGCGATGTAGATTGTCGTTCCACCACGGGCAGTAACAAGGTGTGCATAAGCGCTGGGAGCGGGCATGCCCGCCGGACGAACGATGTGTTGCTTCATGGGCAGCTCCGAAAACGATGCGTGAGGCTATCCCAATTTCGACGGCACGGCCCCATTTGCATTTCTCCTCCTGGAGGCGTATTGTTGCGCCGCACAATCACCCCCGAACAATCACTTCTGTCAGCGCATCTCCAGCTGTCGGCTCGCGCTTGGTCAACACACCAGACACCCATCACAAGTCCTCCCCCAGCACGCTGATACTCGGCGCGCTGGGCGTTGTCTTTGGCGATATCGGCACCAGCCCCCTGTATGCGTTCAAGGAGGCCTTCGCCGGCGCGCACGGCATGCCGCTCAACCTGCCCAATGTGCTGGCCGTGCTGTCAATGATGTTCTGGGCGGTGACGCTGATCGTATCGCTGAAGTACATCACCATCGTGCTGCGTTTCGACAACCGTGGCGAGGGCGGGATCCTCGCGCTGTTAGCGTTCACTTCTCGCCAGTTACGCGACCGGCCACGCCTGGCATGGATGGCGTCGGTGCTGGCGGTGGCCGGCGCATCGCTCTTCTATGGTGACGCCGTGATCACACCGGCCATCTCGGTGCTCTCTGCGGTAGAGGGACTTTCAGTGGCCACGCCGCAACTCGCCCATTGGGTGGTGCCCATCACGGTAGTCATCATCATCGCGCTGTTCTCCATCCAGAGTCGCGGCACCGGCAGCGTGGGCAAGCTGTTCGGTCCCATCACCGTGGTGTGGCTTTTGATCATGGCGGGCTTGGGCACGCGCAGCATCATCGAGACCCCGGAAGTGCTGCAGGCCATCGATCCGCGCCACGCACTGGGCTTTGCGATGCGCGCGCCGCACATAGCCTTTCTCGCGCTGGGCGCAGTGTTCCTTGCCCTCACCGGCGCCGAGGCGCTGTATGCCGACATGGGCCACTTCGGGCGCAATCCCATCCACATCGCCTGGTTCGCATTGGTATTCCCCTGCCTGATGCTCAACTACTTCGGCCAGGGCGCGCTGGTGCTGCGCGACAGTGAGGCGGTGCGCAACCCCTTCTACCTGCTCGCGCCCGCCGAGTGGGTGCTGCCACTGGTGGTGCTCGCAACAGCCGCCACGGTAATCGCCTCGCAGGCCACCATCTCCGGCGCTTTCTCAGTGACGCAGCAGGCTTCGCGCCTGGGCTACCTGCCGCGCATCCCAGTGGAGGTCACGTCGGACGTGGAACGCGGCCAGATCTACATCAGCCACGTCAACTGGCTGATGATGATCCTGGTGGTGCTGCTGGTGTTCGCTTTCAAGAGTTCCGACGCGCTGGCCGCGGCCTACGGCATCGCCGTCTCGCTCACCATGCTGCTGGAGACCTCACTCATCGTCATCGTGGTGATGCAGCTGCAGCATCGCGCGCGCAGCCTGCTTGCGGGACTTCTGATCTCGATCGGCGTGGTGGAGTTGCTGTTCGTGTCGTCAAATGCCACCAAGTTCCTCGATGGCGGCTGGTTCCCGCTGGCCTGCGGTCTCGTGCTCTTCACCGTGCTCTCGACCTGGAAGCGCGTGCGCGCCGTGATCAGCGCGCGCGATGCCGCCTACGCCGTGCCCATGGAAGGCTTCCTGAAATCCCTGTCGGATGGCGGCATCGCGCGGGTGCCGGGCACAGCCATCTTCATGGCCGCCGACATCACCAATGTGCCGACCACGCTGTTGCACAACCTCAAGCACAACAAGGTGATCCACGAGCGCATGATCTTCCTCACGCTCATCACCGAGGAAGTGCCCTACGTGGCCAATGCCGAGCGACCCGAAGTCGAGGTACTGGAGCGCGGCGCCATCTACCGGGTGACGCTGCACTACGGCTTTCGCGAGGAACCGGACATCCCGAAGGGTCTTGCGCTCTTGAAGCGCCACGGCCTGGCCATCGAAATGGAAGACACCACCTTCTTCCTCGGCAAGACCATCATTGCCGCGGCCGAGCGCGCCGGCCCCTTCACCTGGCGACGCACGCTGTTCCGCTGGATGCAACGCAACAGCCCCGGCGCAGCAGAATCCTTCAACCTTCCGCCTAGCCGCGTGATCGAACTGGGCACGCAGATCACCATATAGCATCGGGGTTGCGCAGCCTCTCGGCTGCCGATACGGACGCCCTGCTAGAAGCCGAGCAGCTTGTAGAGCTGATCCTTGCGGGCTGCCGCCCCCGGCTTGGCGAACTGGTAGCGCTTCGGGAGCGCGCTGGTGTCGAACACCGACACGGCGCCCGAATCGCGCGCCATCACCGCGTTGCCCTCGGCCGTCATCACGTAGTTGGCGAAGAGGCGCGCGGCATTCGGATGCTTCGACTTCGCGCGCGCCGAGATCGCGATATGAAATTCGATGCCGGTGGTGAGTTCGGGAGTCACGGTGCCGAGCGCAGCACCCTTGGCCTTGAGTTCTGCCGCGACGGAGGCCACCGCGGGAAAGGTCAGCGCGTTTTCACCCGCGGCCACCGTGGCCATGGCCGGCACCCCGCTGTTGATCTGGCGGGCATTCAAGGCGCGCAGCTGGGTGAAGAAGTTCTCGCCGTAGGTGTCGAGCAGCAGCAGCCAGTAATCGAGATAGGCATCCGTAGCCCTCGGGTCGGGCAGTATCACCTGGCCCTTCCACTTGGCGTTCACCACGTCCGGCCAATCCTTCGGAATATCGTTACCTTTCACCTTGTCGCTGTTGTAGCCGATGAGCCACGGGCTGATCTGCGCCACCGCGGTGGAGCTGGTGACGAAGCGCGCCGGGAACTCGCCGCTCTTGACTGCGGGCAGACCCGCCTGGGCGATGGAATCGACCCAGCCCTTCTTGATGCCGTCGTCGGCGTAGCCCACCGGGTTGCTGGAGTTGAAGAAGGCATCGGCCGCCATGTTGTTGGCTTCGGCTTCGGCCGCGTAGCGCTGCAGCAACTGGCCGCTGTTCAAGCGTAGATAGGCCGCCTTGATGCCGTACTTGGCGGTGAAGGCCTCGGCCGTGCGCTTGGAGATGCCCTCCGCGGTGGCCGAGTAGAAGGTCAATTCGCCCTCGGCTTTGGCAGCCTTGACAATGCCTCGAGATCTGCGGCTGCGGTAGCCGCCGCCTTGGCCGCCTGTGCCAGGACCACACCTGGGGATGCGAGCCCGAGCGTTGCTACCAGGACAAGCATTGTTCCGGCCCGCCACTGCCGCTCCCGAATCACCGTCAATTCTTTCATCACCGCCCCCTTTTCCCTGCCGAGCAATATCAACCCATCGATCTGCAGCGCCATCCGACGTTCATGCGGACACCAGCATAGCAGAGCCGCTTCGCGGCCCGTATTCGGAATGCCCTGCACCGACGAGTGCAGCGGACCCTTCTGGCATACTCCTCACAAACATCATCAGCACCCCGGAACAGCCGCCATCACAGGAGACCGCAGTGAAATTCGACGACTACCAATGCATTGCCTTCGAACGCCGCGGGCGCGTGCTCATCGCCAAGCTCAACCGTCCCGAGCAGATGAACGCCGCCAACGGACAATTGCACACCGAACTCTCGACGCTGTTCACCGACCTGCAGGCGGACACCGGATCGGACGTGATCGTGCTCACCGGCGCGGGCCGCGCCTTCTGCGCCGGCGGCGACATCGCCTGGATGCAGTCCTCCATCGACCGGCCGGAGGAATTCGAAGTCATCGCGCGCGAAGCGAAAAGCATCATCTTCTCGCAGGCCGACCTGGAAAAACCGCTGATCTGCCGCCTGAATGGCCATGCCGCAGGCCTCGGTGCCAGCCTCGCGCTCCTGTGTGACATCATCGTCGCGCACGACAAGGTGAAGATCGGCGATCCGCATGTGTCGGTGGGCCTGGTGGCCGGCGACGGGGGGGCGCTGTTGTGGCCGCAGCTCATCGGTTATGCCAAGGCGAAGAAATACCTCTTCACCGGTGACATGCTCACGGCCGTGGAGGCCGAGCGCATCGGCCTCATCACCGAGGTGGTGAGCGAAGACCAGCTGGATGAGGCCACCTATGGTCTCGCAGAGCGCATCGCCAAGGGCGCAACCAAGGCCATCCGCTGGACCAAGATCACCGCCAACATGCCGTTGAAGCAACTGCTGCACAGCTATTTCGACACCGGCATCGCCTACGAGGTGCTATCCAACAGCACCCGCGACCATGCCGAGGGCGTGGCGGCGTTCCGCGAGAAGCGGGCGCCGAAGTATTCCGGGCACTGAGCAGGAAGGTCCGGATCGCATCGTCCCGCGATATTCCTGACATATTTCTTCTAATGCGCTTACGGACTAGACATGAGAAGAATGAATACTGACAGATACCTTCCCTTCAGGCCTCCGCAACGATAGGGTTGCGCAGCACGCCAAGCCCCGTGATTTCAACTTCCACCGTGTCCCCCGGCACCATGTCGCGCGTCGGGTCGTCGGTGCCCATCCACACGATGTCTCCAGGCACGAGGGTCAGGTAGCGCGTGATCGTGGCCAGCGTGTTGGCCACGCCGAAGATCATGGCATTGGTGGCAAAGCGGCTCTGCTCCACGCCGTTGATGCGGATCACCGTGGTCAGCGCATCGAGCTTCACGTCGGTGTCGATCCACGGCCCCATGGGCTTGAAGGTGTCGGCGTTCTTCGCGCGCCAGAAGGTGCGGTCGCTCCTTTGCCAGGTGCGCTCGCTGACATCGTTGCCGATGGTGTAGCCGAATACGCAGTCGAGCGCATTGGCCTCGGTAAGGTGCTTGGCGCGCTTGCCGATGATGACCACGATCTCGCCCTCGAACTGAACCTTGCCCGAGGAGTCCCTGGGCACCACGATGGCCTCGTTGTTGCCGATGAGCGCATTGACGGCGCGATAGCCGATGTCGATGTGCTTCGGGTAGGTAACGGGCGTGCCGGCCTTTTCCGCAGCGGTGCGAAAATGGGTCGGGTAATTGACGCCGGCGGCATAGAAGGTGGGCGGCACGATGGGCGCCAGCAGTTTCACGTCCTTCATGGCGAAAGTCCTGCCGCTCGGCTGCTGGTCGCCGAACAGGTCGCCCTTGATCTCGCGGATGCGCTCGCCCGATGCGTCCAGCGAACCGCTCAGTGATCCACTCAGTGAACCGAAGTGTGGGCTGGTTTCTCCCGGCGCAAGATATCGTACCCACCTCATCGAATTCTCCCCGTGAATGTCGGGCGCCGGTCGGCGCCCCGCCGTAACTATTGCGTTACTTGACTGCGAACTTCTTGATTGCCTTCTCGTCGAGCGTGAGGCCCAGCCCCGGCGCATCCGTCATGTGCAGGTAGCCATCCTTGGGCGTGGGCGGATCGACGAAGAGCTCGTCCCACCAGTCCATGTGCTCGACCCATGCCCCGGTGCGCAGCGCAGCGATCAGGTGGGCATTGACGACGCTGTAGGAATGCGACGAGATCGGCAGGTTGGCAACTTCCAGTTGCGCCGCCGCCAGCTGGAAGGGCGTGATGCCGCCCAAATGCACCATGTCGAGGATGGCGTGATCGACGCAGGGGATTAGCTCGGCCACCTGCTGCACCCGCGAGATGCGCTCGCCCGCCGCGATCGGCAGCGCGCGCGCTTCGCGCACATGCGCGATGCCGGCGAAATCGCCCTCGCGCACCGGCTCCTCCAGCCAGGCGTAATCGAGCTCGCCCAGCATGCGCGCCATCTTCACGCCCTGCATCGGCGTGAGGCCCCACAGCGCATCAACCAATAGCGAAGCCTCCGGCCCCGCCGCCTCGCGCACCAATCTCGCGCGCACGGCATCGTCCTTCAGCGGCCGTGTGCCGCCGAGCCGCAGCTTCATGGCCTTGTAGCCCTGCTTGACCAGCGCTGCGGCATCCATCTGCAGCCGGTCGTTGTCGTGGTGACGCCACAGCGTGCCGCTGGCGTACACCGGAACCTTGTCCCGATACCCGCCCAGCATCTGCCACACCGGTGTGTTCGATCGCTTGCCGCAGATGTCCCACAGCGCCATATCGATTGCCGCGAGCGCGATATTGGATGCGCCGTCGTGCATCAAGTCCACGCGCAGGTTCCGCATGCGCTCCCAGATGAAGGCGCGCCGCGCCGGATCCTGGCCCTTCACACCGGGCTCAAGGCCCAGCACGATCTCCTCCACCGCGCGCACCAGGCGCAGGCTCTCCATGGTGGCAAAGCCGAAACCGGTACAACCGTCCGTGGTGTGCACTTCCAGCAGCATGCTGGCGAACTGCGTGCGCGCCCCCATGAAGGGATGCGGGATGGGCTCCTTCAGTGGCACCTGCACCAGCCGCGTGGTGAAACGTTCGATCACACCTGCCATGCTGCAACCCCTGTTGAATTGATTCTTATGCCGATGCGCGGGCCGGCGGATTGCCCAGCGTGGTGCGATGCATGTGGCGGCGCTGCGGCCACTCGAAATCGCCGATGGCCTTGTGGATGCACGAGCAGTTGTCCCACATCAGCACATCGCCCACCTGCCAGACATGGCGGTACATGAACTGCGGCTGCATCACGTGCCGGTGCAGCGCCTCGAGGATGCGCTCCGATTCCTCGTGGCTGTAGCCCTCGATGCGATCGATGGAGCCTTCGCTGTAGTAGATGCTCTTCCTACCGGTGCGCGGGTGCACCTTCACCATCGGATGGCTGATCTCCGGCGCGATGTTCCTGGCGCGCTCCTCCATGCCGACGCGATCGGCCTCCGACAGCTCACCGGTTCTCGGGTCGCGCGGCGTGTTGGCAATGCGGAATTCGACGTATTTCCTGCCGCTGTAGACGGCCGTGCGGCCCTCGATCTTCAGGCGTAGTTCCTCGGGCAGCGCGTCGTAGGCAGCCTGCATGTTGAGGGTCCATGTGTCCCCGAGGGGCTTGCCATCCTTGTCGTGCGGAACCTCGATGGCATGCAGCATGGAGCCGCGCGGCGGCCTCGGCGTCACCCACATGTCGGTGTGCCAGTAGCGGCCGGCATCCCCGAGCCCGATGGGCTCGCCGTTCTCGATGATGTTGGAGACGATGAACACCTCGGGGCAGGACTTCATGTTGTATTTCTCGAGCACGTAGCGATCCAGCGGTCCGAAGCGCTTGCTGAAGGCCACCTGCTGCTCGGCGGAGAGTTTCTGGCCGCGAAACACGATCACGCCATAGCGATCATAGGCCGCCTCGATCTCGGCGAACACATCGTCGGGAATCGGCTTGGACAGGTCCACGCCGCGGATCTCGTGTCCCAGCGGTGCATCGACGAACTTGATATCGAGCGTCATGTCGGCTCCTTGCTTGTCTTGGACAGGTATTACGGGTGACGCCGGGCGTTCATTCCGGCTGCACGCCGGCCGCCACGTGGATCTTGCGCCATTTGGCTTCTTCCTCGATCTGGAACTTCATCAGTTCATCCGAAGTAGTCGGGTTGGAGAAGCTGCCCGCCTTCAGCATGTATTCCTTCACCTTGGGCTGGTTGAGCGCATGCACGAACATGGCGTTCACGCGCGCGACGATAAGCGCGGGCGTTCCGGCCGGCAGCCAGGCCGCGTTCCAGAACGTCAGCGAATAGCCCGCCACGCCAGATTCGACGAAGGTCGGTACCGTGGGCATGGTGGCCCAGCGCGTCAGGCCCGACACGCCCATGGCGCGCAGCTTGCCCGACTCCACGTGCGGCGCAAGCGACCCCATGTCGTTCATCGACATGTCGATGCGCCCGGCCAGCACTTCGGTGGTCACCTGCGGATTGGTCTTGAACGGAATGCCCTGCAGGTCGATCCCTGCAAGCAGCTTGAAGAGTTCCACGCCGTTGCGTGCCGACGAACTGCCGTAGCCGAAGGTGAGCTTGCCCGGCTGCTTCTTTGCCAGCGCAATCAGCTCGGGGATGTTCTTCACCGGCAGTTCGGCATTTACCACGAACAGCAGCATGCCCTGCGAGATGCCGCTGACCGGCGTGAAGTCCTTGATAAAATCGTAGGGCAGCTTCTTGTACAGGCTCTGGTTGGCGGCGTGCGTGGAGTTGGTGCCGATCAGGATGGTGTAACCGTCGGGCGCCGCCTTGGCGACGAACTCGGAGGCAAGGATGCCGTTCGCGCCCGGCTTGGGATCGACGATCACCGGTTGCTTGATGAACTCCTGCATCTCGGGCGCCAGCACGCGCGAGGTATTTTCCGGGAAGCCCGTGCAGCACAAGACCAGGCGTATGGGCTTGGATGGGAACGCATCCTGCGCCACGGCAGCGCCAGCCTGCAGCACCGCGACCATGCCCAGCAGGGCGAGCAGAACAAGTGTCCTTGACGTCCGATTCATGGCGACTCCTCCAGAGAAAGCGTCCATCCGCCCCGGCGGATGCAATACCCCGATCGATGCACACGCGGGGCCCGTTAAGTGTACACAATGTGGGCTGTGTCGACCCGTCCACCGGCCCTGGGGTTTTCCAGAAGCGAACAGTACGACGGTTACACTAGCGACCCATGCAAGCCCCCATCGCCTCGCCCTGCATCATCTGCGGCGCCGACACGCGCTTTGCCTTCGCCAAGCGATTCGACACGCACGGCCTGGGAGCCGTCGAGTACTGGCGCTGCGTCGCCTGCGGCTTCACCTGCTCGTACACGCATTCCAGAATGAAACCGGCAGCGTGGGAGACGCTCAATGTCGCCAGTCACGCCGCTTACCAGGGAACGGACGAGGATCCCGGCGACCCGCGCTGGCGCACGCGGCTCGAGGCCCAGGCCCGGGTGCTCGACGATGCGGCGGCCATCGGCCTGCTCGATGCGGAGGGACACTGGATCGACTATGCCTGCGGTGACGGCAAGCTCGCCGATGCGCTGGCGAAGAACTACGCCCGCAGCCTGCTGAAGTACGACCGCTACATGGGGCGCGGCGCCGCGTACCTGGACGACGGCGCGCTCGTCGCCGGCGGGTTCGACCTTGTCATCACCACCTCGGTGTTCGAGCACATCATGCGCCGCGTCGACTTCGACGCCATCCAAGGCCTGGTATCGCCAACGGGCGTGCTCGGCATCCACACGCTGGTCTGCGAAAGCGTGCCGGACGATCCGACGTGGTTCTATCTGATGCCGGCGCACTGCGCCTTCCACACCAATCGCAGCATGCAACTATTGTTCGAGCAATGGGGTTACACCTGCTCGGTGTACAACGTCGCAGCGCAGTTGTGGCTATGGTTCAAGACCGACCCCGATGGTATCGAGCGCATTGTCGGCAGCGCCAATGCGCGTGACGGCAGCAATCCGAAGTACGTGTTCAAGCGCGGCTTTGTCGACTACTGGAAGGGCAGCCCGATGGCGCGGATGGACGTCGCGGGGAAGATCTGAACGACGGCTGGCACTGCACGGTCCTGATGCCCGGCCGCACTGGCTCGCCGCCATTCAGTTTCGCCAGTGCGCGATCAGCACTTCGATGCAGGTACCCCCACCCGCCGCAGGCACGAAACGCGCATCGCCACCATGCTGGCGAGCGATCTAGCGCACCAGCGCGAGCCCCAGGCCGGTGCCGGTGGCGGTAGCACCGGGCAGGCGATAGAAGGCATCGAAGATTTTTCCTCCTCGCCCGCGACGGTGGCCACGGCGCCCCTCGTGCCCATTGTGTCCAGGGTGGCAGCAGTAGCGCCCGCCCTTCCTGTCTTCTGCTGCCGTGCCTTGCGCACGGGGCCCATCATGGGCGCGCGGGGTTGCGCGAATATCTCAGGCAGGTAAAGTTATGTGAAGAACACCATCATCCTGCTGCGACCACGCCGACACATGCTGGAGGGCAAGCAGGCCCACGATGAATCCGGACCCTTGCATGCCACCTGACGCCCTTTGGGGTTACCCATGAAGACTGCGGAACACGCATGAATCGCCACCTGAACCTTGGCGGCGCCAGCAACTTTCGCGACCTCGGCGGTTACGCAACCGCTGACGGGCGGCGCGTGCGCTGGCGGCGAATTTTCCGCTCCAACCACCTCGGGCACCTCACGGAAGAAGACATTGCCCTGCTGCGCACAATAGGCCTCAGGAAAGTGGTCGACTTCCGCAGCCAAGGCGAGATCGACCGGGTGGCACCCTGCAAGCTCGCGGACGTGGAGAAAGTGGACCTGCACGTGCTCTCCATCGACCCGGGAATCGGCCCGCGCCTGAAGGCACGGCTCGAGGCAGGCGAGACGATCACGCAGGACGCGGCGCGCAGCGTCGTTCGCGATATCTACCGCCGCTACATCCATCATTGGAGCGGCAACTTCCGCAGCCTGTTCGAGCACCTCGTCGATGAAGGCGCGCCGCTGGTATTCCACTGTTCGGCCGGCAAGGACCGCACCGGCATCGCCGCTGCGCTCATCCTGTCGGCGCTGGGCGTGCCGCGCGATGTAGTTACCGAGGACTACCTGCTCACGCGGCAGCACTGGAAGATCGACCCCGCCACGGCTACCGGCCTGCCGCCGCACCTCGCCGCTGTGCTCACCAGCGTCGACGAGTCCTTTCTCGCTGCAGCGTTCGATGCCATCGACACCGACTTCGGGGGCATCGACAACTACCTGCACGAGCGCATGGGGCTTGATGCGGCGGGACTCGCGCGACTTGCCGACCTGTACCTGGAGCGCTGACCTGAGTCTGCAGCGCGCCTGCGCCTAGAGAAAGGCGACGCGCTCTATACCACCGAGTGGATGCGCACGCGCATCCACCTCGCGCGCCCAAACGAAGCGCATCCGCCGAAGAAACGCTATGCCGTGAAGGCGAAGCGCAAGGCCTCGAGCACGCACACGAAGCACTGAGGGCAGCGCTCAAGCAGCGCGGCCGAGCTTGCGAAGCAGGTCGCGCGGTCCTTAGATTCGCCCTACCAGCCCCCACCGAGGGCTTTGAACAAATCCGCAACGGCAGCGCGCTGCGAGCGCAGCGCCTCGGCGATGTTGATCTCCGCCGCGAGCAGGTTGCGCTCGGCATCCAGAAGGTCGATCTGGCTGGCCATGCCGTTGTCGAAGCGCAGGCGCGAAATTCTCAGTGCATCGCGCAGGGCGATAGCACGGCGCTGCTCAGCTTCCAGTTGCGCGCGCGCGGCCAACTGGCCGTCGAGCGCGTCACGTACTTCCTTGAATGCGGTCTGTACCGCCAGCTGGTACTGCGCCAGCGCCTGGCGTTCGCGCGCCTGCGCCGCGGCGATGCCCGCGTCCTGCCTGCCGCCGGAGAAGATCGGCTGCGCCACGGCGGCTGCGAGCGACCAGATACCGGCCGGGCCGCTGAAGAGGTCGGCGAGTCCCGCGCTCTGGCTGCCGAGGAACCCGGTCAGCGTGATGGACGGGAAGATCGCCGCCCGCGCAACGGCGATGCGTGCGTTGGCCGCGATCATGCGCTGTTCTGACTGAACAATGTCTGGCCGGCGCAGGAGAAGCTCCGACGGCAGGCCCGCCGGCACGACCGCGGCCATGGGTGCCAACGCCGCGGCGGCATTCGAACTCACCTCCACCCTGCGCTCGCCGCGCTCCTCGGTAATCTCCTTTGGCGTGCGCCCGAGCAGCACGGCCAGCGCCGTGTGCTGCGCGAGGCGCCGGCGCTCCAGGCCCGGCAACTGCGCCTCGGCCGCGGCCACCTCCGACTCCAGCTGGCGCAATTCGAAGTCCGAGATCAGGCCCGCGTCGTAGCGGCGCTTCTGCAGGCCAAGCGCTGCGCTGCGCGTCTCAAGCGACCTGCGCGTATCGGCCAGTTGCTGGTCGAGCGCCGCGAGTGCGAACCAGCCCTGCACCACATCGGCGGCGAGCGTCATCTTCACCGTGTCGCGCGCCGCCTCGGAGGCCAGCAACTCGGCGCGTGCAGCCGACTGCGTGTTGCGCAACCTGCCCCACAGGTCGATTTCGTACGAGGCGTCGATCGAGGCGCGATAGCTGTTGGTGTCGCGCGGCACGCCGGACGACAGGGGAATGGCCGTGCGCTGCGACGATTCCGAGCGGCTACGCGCGAAGTTCGCGCCCACCGTGGGCAACAGGTCCGCGCCGGTGATCGCCAGCTGGGCACGCGCTTCCTGTACGCGCGCCGCCGCCAGTTCGACATTGGCGTTGTAACGCAGCGCATCCTCCACCGCGAGGTTGAGCTTGGCATCGCCAAACAGCGTCCACCAGTTGCCGCCTGCCGTGCTGGCCGCAAGCGAACCGGCGGCTCCCGAGGCCGCCTTGCCGAAATTCTCCGGCAGCTCGTTCTTTGGGCGTTGGTAGTCGGGCGTGAAGCTCGTGCAGGCCGCAAGCGTCAGGGCACTGGCGCCGATGAGCGCGGCGCGGCCAAGCACGAGGAGCTTACTCATCGCGCTCCCCCTTCACTCGTGGCGCTACGTGCGGCTTGTGCACACCTGCGCGCTGGGCATTGTTGTGGTGTTCGACTTCTGTGCGCAGCTCGGCGGTGCTGCGCTTTTCGCCCAGCCTGCGGTCGGTGATGAACGTGAAAAACAAGGGCACGAAGAAGATGGCAAGGAAGGTCGCAGCCATCATGCCGCCCATCACGCCGGTCCCCACCGAATGCCGCGCCCCGGCGCCCGCACCCGTGGAAATCGCCAGGGGCAGCACGCCAAGGATGAATGCGAGAGATGTCATCAGGATCGGCCGGAACCTGAGGCGCGCCGCCTCCAGCGCCGAAGCCGAGGTGGAGAGTCCCTCGTGCTTCTTGAGGTTGGCGTACTCCACGATCAGGATGGCGTTCTTGGCCGCGAGCCCGAGCAGCGTCACCAGACCGATCTGGAAATACACGTCGTTGGTGAAGCCACGCAGCCACACCGCAGCGAGCGCCCCGAAGGTACCGAACGGCAGCGCCATCATCACCGACAAAGGCAGCGACCATTTTTCGTACTGCGCGGCGAGGATGAGGAACACCATGATGGCAGCCAGGCCCAGCGCAAGGACGGACGTGCCGCTGGATCGCTTTTCCTGGAACGATGCGCCACCCCAGTCGTAACTGAAGTCAGGCGGCAGGATTTCCTTGGCCAGGCGCTCGACCTCCGCGATGGCCTGCCCCGAGGAAATGCCCGGCGCGCCCTGGCCGAACAGCTTGACTGCAGGCAGGTTGTTGAAACGATCGAGCGAATCGGGCCCCGCCGAGAACTTCACTTCCGCCAGCGACCGCAGCGGCACCATGACGCCGGTATTGGAGCGTACATAAACGTCGCCGATGGAATCCGGGCGCTTGCGGTACTCCGGTTCGGCGGACATCAGCACCTGCCAGGTACGCCCGAAGCGGTTGAAGTCGTTGACGTAGTAGCTGCCCATGACGGAGGCGAGCGTTGCGTATACGCCATCGATGGGCACGCCCAGCGCCTTGGCCTTTTCACGGTCGAGATCCACGTAGAGCTGCGGGGTCGACGCCCGCCACAGTGTTTGCACGCCACCCAGCTTCGGATCCTTGTTGGCGGCGGCGACGAACTGCTGCAATACTTCGGCGGTGCGTGAAGGCCCGCCCTCGCCGCGGTTCTGGATGTAGAACTCGAAGCCGCCGGCGGTGCCCAGCCCGAAGATCGGCGGCGGATTGAAAGCCAGCACCAGCGCCTCCTTGATGCCCGCGGTCTTCATGAACAACTCGCCCACCAGCTGCTTCGTGGTGACCGTGCGCTCGTCCCAGTGCTTCTGCGTGACGAAGATGGTGGCGGCGTTGTTGCGGAACCCCCCACCGAGAAAATCGAAGCCGGTGAACGCCACCGCATCCTGGTTGGCCGGGTTGGACTTGATGGCCTCCAGCACCTGCTTGACCACGCGGTCGGTGCGCTCAAGCGTCGCACCGTCGGGCAGGATCACGGCGCCGATGAAAAAGCCCTGGTCTTCATCGGGCACCAGACTCCCCGGCGTGATGCGCCACAGGCCCACGGCCAGCGCCACCATGCCGGCAAACAGGATCAAGCCCAGCGCGCCGCGCCGGATGAGAAAGCCCACGCCGTCCGCGTAGTGGCCGGTGACGCGGTGGAACCATTCGTTGAACCAGGTGAAGAAACGTCCCGGGCGCTTGTGCTCGCGCTTGAGGATTGCGACACACAAGGTGGGTGTCAGGGTCAGCGCCACCACCCCGGAAATTACCACGGCAATCGAGATCGTCACGGCGAACTGCCGGTAGAGCTCCCCCGTCAGTCCGCCCATGAAGGCGATCGGCACGAACACCGCGCACAGCACCAGCACGATGGCCACGATGGGGCTGGTGACTTCCTTCATCGCCTTGATGGCCGATTCGCGCGCCGAAAGGTGTTCCTCGTGCATGATGCGCTCGACGTTCTCCAGCACCACGATGGCGTCGTCCACCACGATGCCGATCGCGAGCACCATGCCAAAGAGGGTCAGCGTATTGATGGAATAGCCGAGCATGTAGAGGCCGGCAAAGGTGCCGATCAACGACACCGGCACTGCCACGATCGGGATCAGCGTGGCGCGCCAGTTCTGCAGGAAGAGATACACCACGAGGAAAACCAGGATCATCGCCTCGCCCAGCGTCTTCAGCACCTCGCGGATCGATACCTCCACGAAGCGCGTGGTGTCGTAGGCCACCGTGTAGGTCAGACCTTCGGGAAAGCGCGTCGAGAGTTCCTTCACCGTCGTCTTGACGCGGTTGCCCACGTCGAGCGCATTGGCCCCCGGCTGCAGGAAGATGCCGACCAGGGTCGCCGGCTGGCCGTTGATGCGGCCGATGAATTCGTAATCCTTGGATGCCAGCTCCACGCGCGCCACGTCGCGCAGCCTGAGCATCGAGCCGTCCGGATTGGCGCGGATGATGATGCTCTCGAACTCCTTCGGGTCGGCCAGGCGCCCCTTGGTGGTCACGGTGTACACCAGCTCCTGCCCCGCGGCGCTGGGCGATTGGCCCACCTTGCCCGCGGCGAACTGGGCGTTCTGCTCGTTCAGCGCGGCGATCACGTCCACGGGCGAGAGGCGCAACTGCGTCAGCCGGTCGGGCTTCAACCAGATGCGCATGGCGTAGTCCTTGGCGCCGAAGATCTGCACGTTGGTGGTGCCGGGCGTGCGCTTTAGCGCATCCAGCACGTTCAGCAGCACGTAGTTGCTGGTGTATAGATCATCGTAGCGCCCGTCCGGCGACGAGAACGCGATCACCTGCAGGAAGGCCGACGAGCCCTTCTCCACCGTCACGCCCAGGCGCCGCACTTCCAGCGGCAGTCGCGGCTCCACCTGCTTCACGCGGTTGTTGACGTTGAGCGCCGCCTTGTCGATGTCGGTGCCAATATCGAAGGTGACCTGGATCTGCACCACGCCGTTGGAGGCCGAGTTCGAGCTCATGTAGAGCATGTTCTCAACGCCGTTGATCTGGTTCTCAAGCGGCGCGGCGACGGTCTGCTCGAGCACCTGGGCGGACGCCCCTGGGTAGATGGCCTGCACCGTCACCACCGGCGGGGCGATTTCCGGGTACTGCGCGATGGGCAGGTTGCGCATCGCGGCGAGGCCGGCGATGACGATGAAGATCGACAGCACCGCCGCGAAGATCGGGCGGTCGATGAAGAAGCGGGAGAACATATAGGGTCCCCGCTATTTCACAGCAGGTTTGTCAACGGACTTGCCGGCGTCGGCCTTCGATGCTTCGGCCTTGGGTGCATCACTCGCTTTCACCGCCTCACCCGCCTTGGGCGCATCGCCCTTGCCCGCTCCCGACTTCGATGCCGCGGTGGCCGCGTTAGCCGCGTTAGGATCGGCCACCCGCACCGGCGCCCCCGGCCCGACCTTCATCACGCCATCGACGATGACGCGATCGCCCGCCGCCAGGCCCGAATTGATGATCCACTGGTCGCCCGCCCAGTCGCCCACGACCACGGGTCGGAACTCGACCTTCGATTCCGCATTCACCAGCCACACGAACTTGCCCTTGGGCCCCTCCAGCACCGCGCGCTGCGGCAACGCAATGGCATTAGGCCGCGAGGCGCCGCTGAGCGTCACGCGCACGAACTGACCCGGTCGCAACACACCCTCGGGGTTGGGCATCTCGGCACGGGTGTCACTGGTGCCGGTGTTGGTGTTCACGCGCACATCCGAAAACCCGAGGCGTCCGCGGCGGGCATAGGTGCTGCCATCGGCTAGCTTCACCGTGATGTCGAAGCGCCCGCCACGCGGCAATGCCAGGCGCCCCGCAGCCGCTTCACTCTTCAGCTTGAGCGCCTCGCCCTCGGAAATACCGAAGTACACATAGGCCGGGTCGATCTGGGTCACCGTGGTGAGCAGCACATCGGGGCCGGACACCAGCGTGCCTTCGGAGCGCTGCGAGCGGCCTGTCACGCCGGCGATGGGCGCCTCGACGCGTGTGTATTCAATATTGAGCTTTGCATCGTTCACCCGCGCGCGCACCGCCTTGGCATCGGCATCGGCAATTTGTTCCGCAGACACAACGTCGTCGTAATCCTTTTGACTGATGGCCTTACCCTCGATCAGGGGCTTCAGGCGCGCGGCATTGCGCTTGGCCTGCGCGAGGCGCGCGTCGGCCCCGGCGAGGTCGGCTTCGGCACGCGCCAACGCGGATTCATACGGCGCACGGTCGATGGTGTAGAGCGAACGGCCCTTGGCCACGGCATCACCCTCTGTGAAATTGCGCTGCATCAGGATGCCCGCCACGCGCGCGCGCACTTCCACGTCGCGATAGCCCGCCACCTGCCCGGTGTACTCGTAGCTCACCGGAAGGGTCTTCGGCTGCACGGTCACCACGGCCACCTCGGGCGGCGGCATGCCGGGAAAGGGCTGCGATCCGGCGGGGCTGCACGCAGCCAGGCCGACGAGCACTGCAATGGCTGCAATGGCTGCAATGGCAGCGCCGGCTTTCACCAAGATGGGGGCAGCACCGAGGGCGCTGGCGGGCTTTGAGAAGTCGTTCATGTGCTCAACATCCTGTCCTGTAAGGGCTTACCCGCGACGATTGGGCGGGGCAAAGTATATCGGCCCGGGTAGGCTGGACACATTACAATCCCCCAAAATAGCTAAGAGGCCGTTTCAGAATTACCGAAATGGCCCCTGATGTGGAGGAGTTTGAGCAGCGTACCCCCTCAATTGAGAAATTGAGCTCTAAGGATCGGCATCCATGGGAACAGTGGTAGCCCTGGCGGGACAGATTGGTGGCGCAAAGCTCGCGCATGGTCTCGCGCGCCTGCGCGGCAAGAATTTCGCCGTCATCGTGAATACCGGGGATGACACAGAGGTTATGGGTTTCTCCATCTCCCCCGACATAGACATCATGCTCTACACGCTGGCCGGCATCGCCGATCCCGTGCGCGGCTGGGAACCGGTGGATGAAACCTTCGAGTTCTATGAAATGGTCAAGCGCCTGGGCGGCCCCCAGCGCACGCCGCTCGGGGATCGCGGTCTCGCAGCACAGGCGCTGCGCGCGCAAGCCCTGCGCGAGGAGCGTCGCCCGACCGAAATCGCGCTGGACTTCTGCCGTGCCCTCAATATCGAGGCGCGCGTGCTGCCCATGAGCGACGACCCGGTGCGCACGCAGCTGCTCACCGAGGCCGGTGAAATGAGCTACACGGAATACTTCGAGGACCTGGGCTGCGACCCGGCGGTGAAGGGCTTCTTCTACGCAGGTGCAGCCGACGCGCGCATCTCCGACGAGGTCATGGCGGCGCTCTATGCCCCCGACCTCGAGGCCATCGTCATCTGCCCCTCCAATCCCTACCACACCATCCGCCCGATCCTCGAAGTGAGCAGCATGCGCGACCTCCTGAAATCGCGCGGCGTGCCCATCGTCGCGGTGACGCCCATCGCCGGCGGCCATGCGCACAAGGGATCGGCCGCGAAGATGATGCGCGAACTGGGGCATGAAGTATCAGCGCGCAGCGTGGCGCTGGAGTACTACCAGTTGATCGACGGCTTCGTCCTCGACGCCGAGGACGAAGCGCTCGCCGAGGGCATTCGCGCCAGCGGTTTCGATGTCATCGCCACCAAGACCTTCATGCGCAGCATGGAGGACCGGGTAACCCTCGCGCAGACGGTGCTCGATTTCGCCGCCAGTATCCGCGAGCGCAAGCTGCAGGAAGCCGACACCTGATGCCCCCAGAGACGACTGAGGACGGGCGCAAGGCGCGCAATCGCATTCGCGTGAAGCACGCGCGCCGCGAAGACCTCGGGTTGACACCGCTGGAATTCCGCACGCTGGCGCGGCTCAATACCCCGGAAAAAATCCAGGCCTGGGTGGACCGCATCCCGCAGAACTTCGAAATCGGCGGCCAGACCTGCCTGTCGGTGCGCCAAGTGCTCAAGCAGAACCGCGCGCTGTGCATCGAGGGTGCGGTGGTGGCGGCCTGTGCCCTGTGGATCAACGGCGACCCGCCGCTGCTCTTCGACCTCAAGGCCACCCGCGACTCCGACCACGTGGTGGCGATCTACAAGCGCGGGCGCTGCTGGGGCGCCATTTCCAAGACCAACAGCCCGGTGCTCCGGTGGCGCGACCCCGTCTATCGCAGCCTGCGCGAACTGGCCATGTCGTACTTTCACGAGTACACCAACCGGCGCTACCAGAAGACCCTGCGCAGCTACTCGCGCGCCTTCGACTTGAGGCACCTCGACCCCGGACTGTGGATCACCAACCCGAAACACTGCTGGGACCTGGGCTGGGCGCTGGATGCCGCGCACCACTACCCACTGGTGACGCGCCGCCAGGAGAAGCAGCTGCGCCTGCGCGATGGCATCGAGCGCGAGGCGCAGAAGCTCAAGATTTTCAGGAAGCCTCAAGGCTGAGATCCCAATCGCGGGGATACTCCCCTCAGGGCTTGGCGATGCGACGATCCTTCGCCGGGTGACTCAGCTTGCCGCCGACACCCATCAAGGTCCCGTTGATCCAGAACACCGCGAGCAGTCCGATCGCCGACCCGATGGCGCCGAACAGCGCCGGCCCGACCAGCCGCGCGATGTTGTTGACGGTCAAGCGCAAGCCCACAGTCTCGCCCGCCCGCCCCTCTTCAGCCATGCTGAACATCAGCATCATGGTGAGCGGTTGGCTGCAACCGAGGGACATGCCGAAGCCCACCGAAATCAAGCCCAGCAACAGCGCGTCGCTCGTCAGCGGCACCAGTGCGAATCCGAGCGCCCCGAAGTAGAACGATAGCGACAACAGCCGCTCCTGGCCGAGCAGCGCGATCAGCCGCGGCAGGAAAATGCGGATGCCGAACGCGCCGACGGCCAGTGCCGACACCACGATGCCGATGACCGTGGCCGAGAGTCCCAGCCCGTGCGCGTAGATCGGCAGGAAGGTCATGAACAGGTCGTTGCCCAGCTGCGACAATCCGCTGATGGTCAACATCGGCCACAGGCTGCGATCGCCGAGCGTGGCCAGCAGGTTTCCCGGACGCCCCCTGGGTGCCCGCCCGCCGGGCAGGGAATGCCCCCACACGAGCAGCATGCCGATCCCCAGAAACAGGATCACGGCAATGCCGAGGCAGGCCATCGCATGCCCTCCCGCATGATCAATCACCAGCCCGGCAAACAGCGGACCGGCAAAATTGCACAGCGACCCCACCAGGGTGTAGTTGCTGAAATTTTTCGTCCGGTTGCCCGGCGTGCTGAGAATGCCGATGAGGTTCTGCCCGAGCACGCTGGTGAACGCCACGGTCAGGCCCGCGAGCGCCGCTGCCACGTACAGTGCCGGCAGTGCATGCACGAAGAACGGGCCAAGCATGCCCGCCCCGCCCGACGCCGCACCGAACACCAGCAACCAGCGCGACCCGTAGCGATCCGCCAGCACGCCGATCGGCCAGGACAGGAGCAGCGGAAAGAGATACAGCAACGCAATGATGCCGCCCACGCCCGACGGACTCGCACCCAGCTCCAGCGCATACAGGGAGAACACCACGCGCGCCGAATTCACCCCGAAGAACAGCAGGAAGTTGAGCGCGATGACGAGGTTTATGGCCACCGGGAATCCATCATCTCGGGCCGGCGGGCGCATTTGTGGCGGCAGACTCGATGGCGCCCCTGCACCGCGCCATCCCCTCGGATTTCCGCAGATCCCGCCCGAGCCACGCGGCGATCAGCGTTCAGCTTTCGCGCGCTCGTAGAGCGGCATCACCTGCGGCAGGTGCGCCTCGATCTCCCTGATGCGGCTGTCGCTCGCCGGGTGGGTCGACATCCACTGCGGCGGCGCGCCATTGGCAGCCTGCTGCATTTTCTGCCACAGCGTGACGCCCGCACTCGGGTTGTAGCCGGCGCGCGCCGTGAGTTCCAGTCCCACCAGATCGGCCTCAGTTTCATCGTCGCGCGAGAACTTCAAGGTCAGCAGGTTCACGCCCGCCCCCAGCGCCATGTTGCCCAGGTTGCCCAGTCCCAGCAGCTGCGAGGCAAGGTTCGCGCCCAGGTTCGTCGCCTGCTGCTTGCCCATCCGCTCGCGCGCATGTTCCCTCAATGCATGCGCGATCTCGTGGCCCATCACCACCGCGACCTCATCGTCGGTGAGCTTGAGCGTGTCGATGATGCCGGTGAAGAACGCAATCTTTCCCCCGGGCATGCAAAAGGCGTTGATCTGCTTGCTGCCGATGAGGTTCACTTCCCACTGCCAGCCCTTTGCGCGCTCGTTCCACCTGCTAGTGAAGGGCATCATTCTCTTGGCGATGGCGCGCAGGCGCAGCACCTGCGGATGGTCGTCGGGCCCGAGCGCGCGCTGCTGGCGCGCCTGCTGCTTCAGTTGCTC
>CANJRC010000019.1 GCA_947476535.1 Betaproteobacteria bacterium | reverse complement strand
GTCGATGTGCATGGGTACATAATACCCATATTCATGTATAAATCAAGTCATTTACATGGCTACATATTGCATCGTGCTTGCAACACTAAACCATTGACCACCATGCACTTTTAAGCATTAACCACGCTAGAAAACGCTGGAACTTCGGGCTAGAAGGACCGCGCGGCCCGCTCCTTGCAGGCGCGCAGAAAAAAGCCCGGGCCATGCGACCCGGGCTTTTTTACGCCCCTATGCCACCGGGAACGGGAAAGAACCTTTCCGGAACCTCGGCCTAGACTCGCTCGAAGATCGCCGCGATGCCCTGCCCGCCGCCGATGCACATCGTCACCAGCGCATAGCGCTTTTGCGTGCGCTGCAGTTCGTACAGCGCCTTGATGGTGATGATGCAACCCGACGCGCCCACCGGGTGTCCCAGCGCCACCGCACCGCCGTTAGGATTCACCTTGGTCGGATCCAGACCCAGATCGCGCGTGACTGCCAAGGCCTGCACGGCAAAGGCCTCGTTGGACTCGATGATGTCCATGTCCGAGGGCTTGAGGCCGGCCTTTTCGAACACGCGCTTCGAGGCGGGAATCGGACCCAGGCCCATGACCTGCGGCTCGACGCCCGCATGGGCATAGGCCACCAGGCGCGCCATCGGCTTCAGACCCTGCTTCGCCGCCGCCCCCGCTTCCATGATCACCACTGCGGCACCCGCATCGTTGATACCCGATGCGTTGCCCGCCGTTACCGTGCCATCCTTCTTGAACGCCGGCTTGAGCTTGGTCATGTCCTCGATCTTGGCCTCGGGGCGAACATGCTCGTCAGAGGCGAATTGCACCACGCCCTTGCGCGTCTTGAGTTCATAGGGAACGATCTGGCTGGTGAAGTGGCCATTCGCAATGGCAGCCGCAGCCTTCTTGTGGCTCTCGAGCGCAAATGCATCCTGCTGCTCGCGCGTAATGCCGTACTTGGCGGCGATGTTTTCCGCAGTGACACCCATGTGGCCATGGCCGAAGGGGTCGTTCAATGTAGCCGTCATCATGTCGATGACCGCCGCATCGCCCATACGCTGCCCCCAGCGCGCCGACGGCATGATGTAGGCACCGCGGCTCATGCTCTCCGCACCGCCTCCGACTGCGCAATCGATGTCGCCGAGCTGGATATGCTGTGCCGCGGAAATGATGGCCTGCAGGCCCGAGCCGCACAGGCGGTTCAGGGTCAGGCACGGCGTGCCCACCGACAGGCCGGCATCCAGTGCCGCAACGCGTGAAAGGTAAATGTCACGCGCCTCACCCTGGATGATGTTACCCATGACCACGTGCCCGATGGAGGCCGGATCCACCTTGGCGCGTGCCACGGCCTCGCGAATGGCTGCCGCGCCCAGCGCCGTTGCCGGCACATCCTTGAGCGAACCGCCGTAATCACCGATTGCCGTGCGTGCTGCACCCACCACCACTACTTCGCGAATTGCCATTTCCGTTCTCCTTGCAGGGGTTCCGTAAATTCTTCTTGATGCGTCACGCCGTGCGCGGCTTTGCCCTGCCGGGCTTCCCGTCGACTAGCGCTTTTGCCATTGTCTTGGCAGCTTGTGCTCCATTTGCACTGGCTCGCCGGCGCTTGGCCTCCTTGCCCAACGGTCGTGCATGCAGATCATGCGCATCCGACCCGACGATTTCGACTTCGACGAAATCACCAACCTTCAACCCGCGTGCCTTGTCGATGTGCACGACACCGTCGATTTCCGGCGCATCCGCAGCCGACCGGGCGATGGCGTGGCCGGGCTCTGACTGGTCAATCAATACTGTCAAAATATGGCCAATCTTGGCCTCCAGCCTGGCTGCGCTGATCGATTCCTGCAATTGCATGAGCCTGCCGCGGCGCTCCTCGCGCACTTCGTCCGGCAGCGCTCCGGGCAATTGGTTGGCGCTCGCGCCCTCCACCGGCGAATAGGCAAAGCAGCCTACGCGATCGAGCTGCGCCTCGGCCAGGAAGTCCAGCAACTCCTGGAATTCGGCCTCCGTCTCGCCGGGAAAGCCGGCAATGAAGGTGCTGCGGATGGTCAGCTCCGGGCAGATCTTGCGCCACGCCCGGATGCGCTCCAGGTTCACTTCGGCTGCGGCCGGCCGCTTCATCAGCTTGAGGATGCGACGGCTCGCATGCTGGAACGGCACATCGAGGTACGGCAGCACCTTGCCTTCGGCCATCAACGGAATCACGTCATCCACGTGCGGATATGGATAAACATAATGCAAACGCACCCAGGCGCCAAGACTTCCCAACGCACCTGCCAGTTCGTTCATGCGCGTGCGCAGCGGCTTGCCGCCCCAGAACCCGGTGCGGTACCGCACATCCACGCCATAGGCGCTGGTGTCCTGGGAAATCACCAGCAGTTCGCGCACGCCCGCCCTGACGAGATTTTCTGCCTCCTGCATGACCTCACCCACCGGGCGCGACACCAGGTCGCCGCGCATCGAGGGAATGATGCAAAACGTGCAACGATGGTTGCAGCCCTCGGAGATCTTCAGGTACGCATAATGGCGCGGCGTGAGTTTGACCCCGACCGAGGACGAGGCCGGAATGAGATCGGTGTAGGGGTCGTGCGCTTCGTCCCGCGGGAGGTGCTTATGTACCGCGCCCATGACTTCGTCGAGGGCATGCGGTCCGGTGACCGCCAATACGCGCGGATGAGCCTTGCGGACCACGTCGCCCTTGGCACCCAGGCACCCGGTGACGATGACGCGACCGTTCTCGTTCAGCGCTTCACCAATGGCATCCAGCGACTCCTCTACGGCCGCGTCGATGAATCCGCAGGTGTTGACGATGACCAGGTCGGCCCCTGCATAGGTGGGCGATACCGCGTAGCCCTCGGTGCGCAATTGGGTCAGGATCCGCTCTGAATCCACCAGGGCCTTCGGGCAGCCCAGCGAGACGAAACCGACCTTGTTGGGAACAGTTGGCGAAGCGCCGGTCACCGCGCGCTTGACTACAGGATTTTCTTTCATGAATGACTCCGCCAGTCCCGCCGCGCGGGACTAAGCCTTCTCTTCAGGCTTCTTCGCGCCGGCATCGTTGGCCGGGGCTGCGGACTTTGCTGCGCCGGGCGCTGCGCCTGGCGCCATTCCCGGGAACGGGAATCCGGCGAAAATATTGCGCGTCTGGTTTTGCAACTGCTCCTGCATCTGCGTGAACATGCTCTTGCTCTGCTCCATGTAGGACGAGACCAGGCTCTGCATGGCCGGCCCCTGGAAGGACAGGAACTGCCGCCACATGTCCTGGTTCATGTTCGTGTTCGGGTTCGATCCATACATGGCCTTGGACTGCTCCTCGAAGCGCTTCTGCACTTCATTGAACAAGTCGATATTACGTTCCAAATAGGTCCCGACCATGCCTTGCATGGCGTTGCCATAGAAGCGGATGAACTGCGACAGCACGTCCGAGGAAAACATCGGCGCACCTGTGGCCTCTTCCTCCAGGATGATCTGCAGCAGGATGGAGCGCGTCAGGTCGTCCCCTGTCTTGGCGTCGATAACCTGGAAGGTTTCGTTCTTGATGACCAAATCTTTGACATCGACTAGCGTGATATAGGTGCTTGTCTTCGTGTCATACAGGCGACGATTGGGATACTTCTTGATCAGTCGCAGTGCGTTGGGATCAGCCATGGAAGTCAGAAACCCTCAGATTCATATTGAATTTCAAGCAAATGCGCTTGACCCCCACTTCCACCTTCGAATTTTCACGACGCAGCGCAACATCTCGCCTGAATTCGTGCCACCAGTCTGTGGCAGCATGACTCAAGCCAGCGTCCAGATTCTATCGCATCGCACCATTAAAGGGGGTATCCACGCCGGCAGCCTTCTCGCTCGCCAGGCGGACTCCTATTGCCTGTGTTGGCCGCCGTTAATCACGATATTGGCGCCGTTGACGAACGCCGCCTCCTCGGAACACAGATAGATGATCAGGCCCGCGACCTCTTCGGGCTTGCCGAGCCTCCCTACCGGAATCTCGGCAATGAATCTTGGATGCAAGGATTCCCGGGCGAATTGCAGTCACCATCTTGGTCCCGATATACCCCGCGAGATGGTGTTGACCGTAACCCCCTTCTTGGCCGCTTCGAGAGCCACGGGTTTTGTAAAGTCAACCATGCCCCCGATGTCCCGACTGCACCCCTAGCGCTCGATGGCCAGCGCGACGCCCATGCCGCCACCGATACAGAGCGACGCCAATCCACGCTTGGCATCGCGACGGATCATTTCATGGATGAGCGTCACCAGTACGCGGCATCCGGATGCGCCGATCGGATGCCCCAGCGCGATGGCACCGCCATTGACGTTGATCTTCGTCGTGTCCCAGCCCATCTGCTTGTTGACGGCCAACGCCTGCGCGGCAAAGGCCTCATTGATTTCCATCAGGTCGAGGTCGCTGTGCTTCCATCCTGCCTTCGACAGGCACAGCTGCGAAGCCGGCACCGGCCCCATGCCCATGACCTTCGGATCGACGCCGGCCGACGAATAGGCGCGGATCCTCGCCAGCGGCTTGAGGCCCAGCGAGGCCGCCTTCGTCGCCGACATCATGATCACTGCAGCCGCGCCGTCGTTGATACCGGAGGCGTTGCCGGCCGTGACCGTCCCCGCCTTGTCAAATGCAGGCTTGAGCGCTGCCAGTGCCTCGACTGTCGTCCCGTGCTTGGGGTACTCGTCGGCATCGAAGGTGACGGGGTCACCCCTGCGTTGCGGAATTTCGAGGGGAATAATCTCGTCCTTGAAGCGGCCCGCCTTTTGCGCCGCCTCGGCCTTTTTCTGGCTGGCACAAGAGAACGCGTCCTGATCCGCGCGGGAGATGCCATGTTCCTTCGCCACGTTCTCGGCGGTGACCCCCATGTGATAGTTGTTGTAGATGTCCCAAAGGCCATCGATGATCATCGAATCGACGAGCTTGGTATCACCCATGCGCGCGCCATCGCGCGAGCCCTGCATGACATGCGGGGACATGCTCATGTTTTCCTGTCCGCCCGCGATGACGATCTCGGCATCGCCGGCCTTGATCGCCTGTGCGGCGAGATGCGTGGTCTTCAGGCCCGACCCACACACCTTGTTGATCGTCATGGAAGGCACGCCAACCGGAATCCCCGCCTTGATCGATGCCTGGCGCGCACCGTTCTGGCCGATGCCCGCGGTGAGGACCTGCCCCATGAGGACTTCCGACACCTGCGCCGGATCGATCCCTGTCCGCGCCAGCAGCACCCGGATCACATGCGCCCCCAAATCGGATGCGGGCACCTTGGCCAGCGCTCCGCCGAACTTGCCAATCGCCGTTCGACCTGCGGCAACGATGACGACGTCAGTCATATCACTCTCCTTGTTGGAACTGTTTCATTGATCGCAGCCGCCCGACGCCGCCGCATCTCGCAGCCACATCAGGCCGCCGGTTCGCGCACATAGCGCCCCGGCGCCGGCTCGATCGGTTTGTATTTCGCGTTACCCAGCGTCTTCTTCGCCTTGCGCCTTGCGCCGCCATGCGTCGACAGCCACTTGATCCAGTCATGCCACCAGCTGCCCGGCATTTCAGTTGTCTGCTCAAACCAGTCATCGGGGCTTGCAGGCAAGGTGGTTCCAGCCCAGAAGCTGCGGCGGTTCTTGCCTGCGGGATTGATCACGCCGACCACGTGGCCGCTGGCACCGAGAACGAAACGGATATCGCCCTTCAGGATGCCGGTCGAGAGGTAGGCTGTTTTCCAAGGCACGATGTGATCCTCGCGCGTGGCAAGGATGTAGGCCGGCATGCGCAGTGCGCCAAGATCAACGTGATGTCCGAGCATCTGCAGCCGACCGGGCTCCCGCAGGCTGTTGGTGAGATACATGTTGCGCAGGTAGCTGCAGTACATCGGGCCGGACAGGTTGGTCGAGTCCGCGTTCCAGTAAAGGATGTCGAACGCGGCCGGTTGCCGGCCCTTCAGGTAGTTGTTGACCACGTAGGACCACACCAGGTCATTCGCGCGCAATGCCGAAAATACGAAGGCCAACTCCCTGCCGGGCATGATGCCGCCCGCCCCCATAGCCGCCTCACGCCCCGCCACACTGGTCTCATCGACGAAAAGGCCCAGTTCGCCGGTATCGGAAAAATCCAGCATGGATGCGAGCAGCGTGAGGCTTTCGACCGTAGTCTCGCCCTGCGCCGCCTGCACCGCCAGCGCCGACGACAGCAGCGTGCCACCGACACAGAAACCGAGCGCGTTGATGCGCTTGGCGCGCGTAATGGATCGCACCGCCTCAATGGCATCGAGCACACCGAGCCTCAGGTAATCGTCCCAGGTCAGTTTTCCCTGTGCTGCAGTGACATTACGCCACGACACCATGAACACGGTATGCCCCTGCTCCACGGCGTGCCGCACAAATGAACTCTCCGGCTGCAGGTCGAGGATGTAGAACTTGTTGATGCACGGCGGCACCATCAGCAGCGGTCGCTCGTACACTTCGCCCGCCAGCGGCGCATATTGGACGAGTTGGATCAGTTCGTTCTCGTAGACCACCGCACCTTCGGTCATGGCCAGATTGCGGCCGACTTCGAACGCCGATTCATCGGTGATGGTGAGGTGCCCCTTCGCCACGTCGTCGAGAAGGTTCTTCAACCCCTGCGCGAGGCTGGCGCCCTGCGTTTCCAGCGCAAGTTTCAGCGCTTCGGGATTGGTCGCAAAAAAATTGGCCGGGCTCAGGGCATCGATCAATTGGGAGACCGAAAACCTCATTCTCTCGCGCGAGGCATCATCGACCTCCAACGCCTCGACGGCATCCCGGGCGTATTGCGAATTGATCAGATAGCTCTGGCGGATGAAGTCGTAGAACGACTCCGCCTGCCATGGCGCGCCGGAAAACCGCCGGTCCCCCGGGGCAGGCGTAGCCACCGTATCCTCGGCCTGCCCTTGTTGGCGCCCGCGCAGCGACGACCACAAGCGCATATGTTGTTGCGCGAGGCGTGCCTGCAATTCGGACATCTTCGCTGTCGCGCCACTCGGGTGCACGGCGGTGGCTTGCATGAGGGTAGCGAGCTTCGGGTCGGCACCAGCCGCCATCATGGCTTTCAGGAAATTCTCCATGAATGCCTGAGCCGCCTGGATGAAAGGCGCCATCGATGCCTCGGGATGATCTGCCATGCCGTCCTTGCCTTTGCGTACTCGGCGGCCGAAAAGGCACCGGAAGCGCTTGAAAGTAAAAAATTATTGCATTGCACAACCGGAACGTCAAGGAAGCGTTAGAAGCCCCTGCCACCTAGTGCGAGCGCCGTCATTCTGGACTTGTTGACACCGCGGCCACTTGCGGCACATCAAGACCCAGCGCACCAAAATCACGTACATTGAACCGGTTGGTGCCTTAAAGCCATTGTTTCCAGTCAATCAATAGGGATCGTGACCATGGATAGCCATAATCTGGATGTCGAAGCAGCCCGCAAGCTGGTGGATGCCCTATCACGACAACTCAAAGATGCCGAAACCAACGGCCCCAAACTCTCGGAGTTGCGTGCTGAAGTCGAGACGCTGAAGGACATCCTGAACGGCCCCAATGCCCAGCATTCCTGGATCGCCGACCGGCTGTCGTCGATCGAGCGCGCTTTCGAGCATGCCGCCGTGGAACTGCTGGCCGACGGCATCAAGGCCGGACAGTACATCGCGGAAATCGGCCGCATCCTCGGCGCCCGCTAGGGACTGCCTTCGAGCCGCGAGCTGCAGCTAGGCTTTTGCCGCGCCCTTCTCCCCCGTCCTGGGCAGGCGTCGCGCAAACTCCACATACCACTTCAGGCTGTCCGGATTTGCCATGGCGCCGGGGTTGGCCGATTTCTCGACGGCGTGCCCAAGGAAGATCTTCTTCACCGGCACTTCGAGCTTCTTTCCGGAAAGCGTTCGCGGCACCTCCGGCACCTGGTGGATTTCATTGGGCACGAAGCGCGGCGAGACGCCACTGCGAATATGTTGCGCAATGCGCTGCTTCAACGCATCGTCGAGCATCACGCCCTCGCGCAGCACCACGAACAGCGGCATGTAGGATTCGCGCCCCAGATACTCCATGTCGATGACCAGGCTATCGAGGACTTCGGGCAACTCCTCCACCGCGCGATAGATTTCGCTCGAGCCCATGCGCACGCCGTGCCGGTTGATCGTGGCATCGGAGCGGCCATAGACAATGGCACCGCCGCGCGGCGTGATGCTCATCCAGTCCCCATGGCGCCATACGCCCGGATAGGTATCGAAGTAGCTCTCGTGGTAACGGCTACCATCCTTATCGTTCCACAGGTACAAGGGCATCGAGGGCAAGGGCGATGCGCACACCAGTTCCCCGACCTCCCCGATCAGCGGCTTACCCGCGGGGTCATAGGCGTGAACGTCGGCACCCAGCACGCGGCACTGCATCTCCCCTGCGTACACCGGCAGCGTCGGCGAGCCGGCCACGAAGGCACCGCAGAAATCGGTACCACCGGACATGGGCGAGAGCCAGATGTCGGGGCCCAGTTCCTTGTAGATCCAGTCGTAGCTCTCGGGGGACAAGGGCGAGCCCGTCGATCCCATGGAGCGCAGTCGCGAAAAATCGCCCAGCTCACACGGCCTCACGCCGGCCTTCTGGCAACCCGCGTAATACGCCGCGCCCGCGCCAAATACCGACACCTTCGCCGCACCGGCAAAGCGCCAGATCGTCGTCGCATCCGGCCAGTTGGGATTGCCGTCGTAGATGGCGATCGTGGCGCCCACCAACAGGCAGGCGACATTGATGTTCCACATGATCCAGCTGGTGCTGGAGTACCACTGGAACACGTCCTCCGAGGAAAGGTCGTTGTGCAAGGCGACCGTCTTGAGGTTTTCAAGGAGCATGCCGCCATGGCCATGCACGATGGCCTTGGGCAGCCCCGTCGTGCCCGATGAGTACACCACCCAGATCGGATGAGCGAAGGGCACGTCCTCGATGACGAGTTCCGCCGGAACGCGCAGCACCTCCGACCAGATGGAATGACCCACGTCTGACGGCAATGCGCAGGGCGCTTCGGGCGCACCACCCGCCCCCGGCAGGAACACCACATGCCGCAGCGATGGCAATTGCGCGGCGAATTCGGCCAATACCTCGCGTCGATCGTGGGTCTTGCCGCCGAAGCCGAACGAGGTCACGGTCAGCAGGGCCACCGGCTCGATCTGCTTGAAGCGGTCGAGCACCGCACGCACGCCCATGTCGGGCGAGCACACCGACCAGATGGCGCCGATGCTGGCCACCGCGAAGAGCGCGATAATCGCTTCAGGCGTGTTCGGAAGATAGGCCACCACGCGATCGCCGCGCTTGACGCCGACGGAACGCAGGTGCGCGGCAACCGATGCCGTGCGTACCCGCAACTCGCCCCAGCTCAACGCGCGCATCGGCACCTGCTCCGACGCATACAGGATCGCCGCGCTGTCCGCGGACTTGCCAGCGTTACTGCCGAAGACATGCTCCACGAAATTCAGCTCGGCGCCGACGAACCATTGCGCACCTGGCATCTCGCGGTGGCCCAGCACCCTGCTGTACGGCTTGCTGGCGCGCACCTGGAAGTAATCCCAGATCGACACCCAGAAGGCCTCGATGTCGCGCACGGACCAGTTCCACAGCGCGTGATAGTCGTCGAACGCGAGGCCGCGCTCCGTCTTCAGCCAGTTCATGTAGCGCTGGATCTGGCTGCGATCGATGCGCTCCCGGGTCGGCGACCAAAGTGGAGACTGCGGAGGAACCTGCGTTGCGGCGTCTGACATGATGGATATCCGCGTGATTTGATGGACGGGGTATGCAATGCATTCTAGCGCCCGACACAGTGCTTGCCACCCGCGACATCCCGGTGTGACAATGCGCAGGAAAGATCATTATCAGGATCTTTATCTTCGTCCACTTGATCCTGGTCCATTTGGTCCGCGGCCTGCGGATCGACGATGCGCAACGGAGTACGAAGGGGGACTCGCATGCCAGGACACAGCACGAACCAATCCGGAACACGCGCGCTGCGCGTCGCCATCATCGGCAGCGGCTTTGGCGGCATTGCCACCGCCGTGAAGCTCCAGGAAGCCGGCTTCACCGACTTCACCGTCTTCGAGAAAAACCCCGGCCCCGGCGGCACCTGGTGGGAAAACAGCTATCCCGGCGCGCAGGTCGACGTCATTTCGGCCTATTACTCCTACTCGTTCATGTACGACTACGACTGGCCGCGCAGCTTCGCCAACCAGGACGAGGTGCAGAAGTACATCGAGGACGTGATCGACAAGTACGGCATCCGGTCGCACTTCCGCTTCAACGCGCCGGTTCGCGAAGTGGTCTGGAACGACGCGACGAACACTTACACCGTGCACACGCCACAGGGCATACCCCAGGAATTCAATGTCGTGGTCAGCGGCGTCGGCATGCTCAACGACCCCGTGGTGCCGGACTGGCCCGGCCTCGACGACTTCCAGGGCCCGAAATTTCACACCGCGCGCTGGCAACACCAGCATGACCTCGCGGGCAAGCGCGTCGCCGTGGTCGGAACCGGCTCCACCGCATCGCAGGTCGTGCCGGCCATCGCCCCCACGGTTGGGCACCTCTTCCTCTTCCAGCGTGAGCCGGGATTCGTGCTACCCAAGGGAGATCGCGTCTTCACGCAAGCCGAACGCTACAAGCTGCGCCGCTGGCCGATCCTGCAGAAGCTCGACCGCATCAAGAGCTTCGTCAACATCGAGCGCTTCCGGTCGGCCGCGCGCCCCCATGCCGCGGCCCAGCGCATGCTGCACACGCTGGCGGTGAACCACCTGGACAAGCAGATCAGGGATCCGGAACTGCGCAAGAAACTGGCGCCGAACTATGCCTTCTTCTGCAAGCGCCCCATCCTGTCCGACGACTTCTACCCTGCCCTGCAGCGCTCCAACGTCGAGGTCGTGCCCAAGGCCGTCACGCGCGTCACGCGCACCGGCGTCGTCGATGCCGCCGGCGTCGAGCGTGAAATCGACGTGCTGGTCATCGCCACCGGTTTCAAGCCCGCCACCTATCTTTCGTCGCTGGAGGTCAAGGGGCGTGGCGGGCGCAGCATCCACGAAGTCTGGGGAACCGAGCCTCGGGCCTTTCTGGGCCTGAGCGTCCCCGGCTTCCCGAATTTCTTCATGCTCTACGGCCCCAACACCAATGGCGGCTCCATCGTCTTTCAGCTCGAGCGACAGGCCGAATGGGTGGTCAGCACCGTCAAGCGGATGGCACGCAAGGGCGCGCCCGTCTGCGAAATCAAGCCAAGCCTCTACGAGCGTTTTTCCGCCTGGGTGGACAAGGGCAATCGCGGCACCACGTGGGAATCCGGCGGCTGCAACCACACCTACTACCTGTCACCCGCCGGGCGCGTGGTGACCCAGTGGCCCTACAGCTGGATCACCTACTGGCTCCTGACCAAACTCCTGCGGCCATTCGCCTACGCATTCTCCCGCCGCTGACCCACGACAAAGCAAAGGATCATTCATGAAAAACTTCAAGGGCCGTGTTGCGGTCATCACCGGCGGTGCGGCCGGCATCGGCCGCGCCATGGCCGAGCGTTTCGCCCGGGCCGGCATGAAAATCGTGCTGGCCGACGTCGAAGCGGCCGCACTCAATCGCACGGCGCGTGAGATGCGACGCGCCGGGCATGAGGTGCTCGCAGTGCGTACCGACGTCACCAAAGCCCGAAGCCTCGGCGTACTGGCCAAGAAAACGCTGGCCGAATACGGTGCCGTGCACGTGCTTTGCAACAACGCCGGGGTCTATCCCCCCGACCGTTTCTCGCCCGTCTGGGAGGCACCGCTGGAGGACTGGCGCTGGGCGCTCGACGTCAACCTGTATGGCGTCGTGCACGGCATCCGCACCTTCATGCCCATCATGCTCAAATCGGGTGAACCCTGCCACGTCGTCAACACGGCATCGCTCGCCGGCATGTTGAGCGGTTCCGGGTCGCCGGTCTACGGGGCAACCAAGCACGCCGTGGTGCGCCTGAGCGAGGCCATGTATGCCAGCCTGCGCGAACTCAAGTCCAAGGTCGATGTCTCGGTTCTATGTCCCGGCGTGGTACAGACCGGCATTTTCGAATCCGAACGCAACCGTCCGGGAAAGCTTCGCGGCATAGGCGCCCCGGCCAAGTACAAGGACCTGGGCAGCATCCCCATGCAAAACGCGATGTCGCCGGCCGATGTGGCTGAACAGGTGTTCAATGCCATCCGTGCCCGGCAGTTCTACGTCATCACCACCACCGGGTACGACGATGCGCTACGCGACCGGATGCACTGGATCCTGAAGCGGCAAAACCCCCAATTCCCCGATATTCGCACCATGTACAAGCGCAACAGCAAGGCGGTTTGACGGGGCTTTTTGCTCATTGCGAACAACGCTGTCAGTAGTGTGCATTTTCCTCAGGAAAATGAGTTGATTATAAGAATCTGTTGCACTAAGCTCGCCTTCCATCCGGATATGCAATAGCAGGACAAAGCCGCACTTCGGATCCGTTCAACCCCTGGAGAAATCACAATGCAGATGTTTGCTCACACACGACGCAAGCTCATCGTCGGCGCCATGGCCGCGTGCGGCGCGCTGACGCTGGGTTCTTTCCCCAGCATGGCGCAGCAAAGCCCCGGCGTCACCGACAAGGAAATCAAGATCGGCGCATGGATCCCGTTGACGGGCCCGATCGCGGTGGTGGGGGTTCCGCAGAAGGCCGGCTTCGAGGCCTACATCAACATGATCAACGATCGCGGCGGCGTGAGCGGCCGCAAGATCAACTGGATCGTCGAGGACAACGCCTACAACCCGCAGCGCACGGCAACCGCGGCGCGCAAGCTCGTGACACGCGATGAAGTGCTGGCCATCGTGCACGCCAATGGCACGGCCCAGTCGCTGGCCGCGTTTCCCTACCTTCTCGAAGAATCGAAGGTGCCGTTCTTCTTCGCCTATGCCGGACTGAAGGACTGGTGGTATCCCGCCCGTCCGGACCTCTACGGCCTGTTCGTCAACCTGGAGAACCAGGCGCGACTGCTGGGCCGCTGGGCCGCCAAGGAAGGCGCAAAGAACGTCATGGTGGTGCACTCGGCGCTGATGCAGTTCGAGGTGGTGGCGAAGGAAGTCATTCCGGGCGTGAAATCGGTGAGCCAGAGCAACAATGTGGAGCTCTATGCCGCCAAGTTCGACACGCAGGACTACGGCCCGATTGCGATCGACATCGCAAAGAAAAAGCCTGATGCACTGATATTCATCCTGGCCCAACCGGACATCGTGCGTCTCTCCAAGGAATTGGCCCAGCAAAGCTTCAAGGTGCCTTCCTACACCTACGCGCCGACTGTGGCGAATTCGTTCATCGAACTGGGCGGGCCGGCAGTCCAGGGGCTGCGTTCCATGTCCCTGACGGTTCCTCCAGAGACCGACAATCCTGCGGTGAAGGAGTACAAGGATGCCCTGGCGAAGTACTTCCCGAACGAGAAGCCGGACTACATCTCGCTGTTCGGCTTTGCCAATGCAAAGGTGTTCGTCGAGGGCCTGCGCCGCGTCAAGGGTCCGCTGACGAGGGAGTCCCTGAAGGCGGGAATCGAGTCGCTGGCCCCCTATGATTCGGGCATCCTCGCTCCGGTGAGCTTCGCGCGCGACAAGCACCTTGGCATGACCGCAACCCAGCGCGTTCAGATTTCCGGCAACCGTTGGGTGGCCGTAGGCACCCCGGTTGACGGCGACAAGGATTGGTAGCCTGTAGCTACTTCGTGATCTGACCGGAGGCTGCGCGAGCAGCCTCCGTTGTTTTTTCCAGCGCACTCAACTGCGCGTGTCTCCGCAGAAAACCAGCACAAAGGACCATCCATGGGTGACCTGCCAGCCGTCATCGTGTCCGGAATCGTGAGCGGATCGGCCTATGCCCTGCTCGCCCTCGGCATCGTGATTATCTTCCGCTCCACCGACACGGTGAACTTCGCCATCGGCGACATCGGAACCCTCGCGGTATTCATGACTGCCACCATGATCGCGGCAGGCCTGCCCATCTGGCTTGGCCTCATCGCCGCCATCGTCATCGCCGGGCTACTGGGCATCATCACGGAACGCACGCTCATCCGGCCGCTCGGGCACAGTCGAAACTACGTGTTCATCGCCCTGGTGGTCACCATCGGCCTGGGCCTGCTGATTCACGCCGGCATCTTCGTGGGCTGGGGCACGCGCCCGCAGGCCTTCCCGGTGCTGATCGAAGGCACGGTGAAAATGTTCGGCATTGCGCTGACCTGGAACAAGATCCTCGCAGCCGGCATCGCGGCCGTTGCCATGATTGCCATTGCCTGGTTCTTCAAGAAGACACCGTTCGGCATCGCCATGCGCGCCACGGCGGACGACCCGGTGGCCGCCCGCATGGTCGGCATCGACTCGGGTCGCGTTGCCGCCATTGCCTGGTTCCTCGGTTGCGGCATTGCCGCGATCGCCTCCTTCTTCCTGGCGGCCGACACCTCGCTCAACCCCAACCTCACCTTGTCGCCGCTGTTCCGCGCCTTTGCCGGCGTGTTCCTCGGCGGGTTGACCAGCATGGCAGGCGCCGTGATCGGCGGGTTCACCATTGGCGTGCTCGACAACGTGGCCGGGCGCTACATCTCGGCCAGCTACCGCGACACCATGGTGTTCGCCATCATAGTGCTGGTGCTCTTCATCCGGCCGGCAGGCGTTCTGGGCGCCGGGCGCAAGGAGCGCGTATGAGTCCCGCCAACATGCGCCGCCTGGCTATCATCATCGCCGGCATCGCCCTTGCCATCGTCGTCGGGCCCTACAGGATGGTCGGCGACTATGTGCAGTTCATCGTCGCAGCGCTCAGCTTCTACTTTATCGCCGTGCTCTCGGTGAACATGCTGGCCGGATTGTGCGGCATCTGGTCCCTGGGACACACGGCCTACATGGCCATCGGCGCCTACACGGCTGCGAACCTGACCAAGATGGGCGTGCCGGTCGAGGTGATCGTCCTCGCCTCGATCTCCCTGAGTTTTGTCGTCGGCTACATCCTCGGCTTGAGCGCCGGCCGATTTTCGGTGCTGTATTTCGGCCTACTTACCATGGCCCTCGCCCTGGCCGGCACCGAGATCATCGGGCATTGGACTGCCGTGACGGGGGGCGACGACGGCATGAAGGTGGGCAAGGCCATCACCCTCTTCTGGCCGCAACCCATCGAGACCAAGAATGCCGCCATGATCTGCGTGATCCTAGCGACGCTCGCCTATCTCGTCGGCGAAGCAGTCACCAATAGCCAACTGGGGAGACGCTGGCTCGCAGTCAAGGGGCAGCGCATCGCCTCCATGTCCATCGGCTTGAAGCCTCACGTGGAAAACGCAACGGCCTTCGGCATGAGTGCCGCCATCGCCTCACTGGCCGGCATCGGCATGGCCTTCTCCATGGCCTATATCGACCCGGTCGCCTTCAGTCTCGATTCGGGCGTCACGCTGATCGTGGGCACGGTGGTCGGCGGCATCGGCAGCACGCTGGGCGCGGTGGTCGGCTCGGCCTTCATTACCGCAGTGCCGGAACTGGCGCGCGACGCCCAGGCCATAGCCAACTTCGTCTACGGCGGCGCAATGATCGCCGTGCTGCTGTTCCTCGGCGAAGGGATCGTGCCGGCAATCCGCCACCGCATCCGCCACTGGAAGGGGCGCGACAAGGTCAACACCAACGTGCCCCGACAGGCGGTGGATGCCGAGGCGATGACCAAGCTGGTCTCCGAACTGATGCCGCCCGCCAGGCACACGCTCAGCCTGAACGCGGTCTCGGTGCAGTTCTCAGGTCTCAAGGCGCTGGACGACGTCACCTTCGACATTGCTCCCGGCACCGCGGTCGGCCTGATCGGCCCGAACGGCGCCGGCAAGACCAGCCTCCTGAACGTGCTGAGCGGCTTCTACAAGCCGCTGGCATCGACCACGGTCAAGCTGGGCGATGCCGATATCCTGGCCCTGCCGCCCTCCGGGCGAGCCGCGCTGGGCATGGGCCGCACCTTCCAGCACGCAGAACTCTTCCCCGAATTGACCATTCGCCAGATGTTGCTCACCGTGGCCGCACTGGGTCGCCCCTTGCGTCGCGCCAACCAGATTGCATTGAACGAGCCCGAAGCCGTTGCCGAGCGCATCATCGGCGGGCTGGGCCTCGCGCCTTACGCCGACTACATGCCCTCGGAGCTGCCGTTCGGCGTGCAAAAAGTGGCGGACATCGGCCGCGTGCTCGCGATCGGTGCTTCCGTCGTGTCGATGGACGAACCGTTCTCCGGCCTGGACGAGCACGAGCGCTCCGAGCTGCGCGCGATCCTGCGCGGCATGCGCAGCGCCGGCGTCTCCATCCTGATCATCGATCACGCCGTCCAGGAGGTGCTGAGCCTCGCCGACAAGGTCGTGGTTCTGGACTTCGGAAAGATGCTCGCCACCGGCGAGCCGGATTCGATTCGCCGCAACCCTGAAGTCATGAAGGCCTACTTCGGTTCATCGCACCATGTCGAGCCCAGCCCAGAAATCAGCACCAAGGAGCCCGCCAATGGCTGATACCAAAACCAAGGGCGGTACTGTTGCCGTCGCAGGCATCGTCCATCGCTACGCCGGGGTGCTGGCACTCAATGGCGTGTCGCTCGACGTGCAACCAGGCACATTTACCGCCGTGCTGGGTCCCAACGGTGCGGGCAAATCCACCCTGGCGCAGATCCTGTGCGGCGTGCTGCGCCCCACCCAGGGCAGTGTCACCGTCGATGGCGTGGCAAGGACGCGGCGCTCCCGCCGAGCCTTTGTCGAAGATGGCGTAGTGCTTGTCCCTGAAGGACGGCGCCTTTTTGGCCAGCTGACCGTGCGCGAGAACCTCCTCTTGGGAGCCTATGGCGCGCGTTGCGGCACGGTGGAAATGCATCGGCGCCTGGCTGAAACGCTGCCCCTGATGCCCCGCGCGGTGCAGGAAGGCCAGGAACGGGCGGCCGCCACACTGTCGGGCGGCGAGCAGCAGATGCTGGCCGTAGGGCGGGCCATCATGGCTGCGCCGCGCACCATCGTGCTGGATGAACCGTCGCTCGGCCTCGCGCCCATCCTCATCGACAAGGTGTACGAGGTGCTCGGCCAGTTGAATGCATCCGGCGTAACTGTGGTGGTGATCGAGCAGATCGCCGCGCACGCCATGCGCTATGCCAAATCCCTCACGGTGCTCGATCGCGGCAGCATCGTCTATTCCGGCTCGGCAACCGACGACGCGGCAGAGGAAGCGCTGAAAGTCGGCTACCTGGGGCATGCCACCTGAGCGTCGCCCACGAAATCGAACCCACCTCGTAGCGCTCATCAACTGAAGGAGAACGGCAATGCGAATCATCGACAAAGCAAGACGTGCAGTAATGTTGGGGACCGCAGTGGTCATTGGCGCAACAATCGTTAGCTCGCCGGTGATCGCCCAGCAAGGCCCAGGGGTTACCGACAAGGAAATCAAGCTGGGCACCTGGATGCCGCTCACGGGCCCAATCGCCGTCTATGGCGTGCCGCAGCGCGCCGGCGTCGAGGCCTACCTGAAGATGATCAATGACCGCGGCGGTCTCAAGGGACGCAAGTTCGAACTCGTGGTCGAAGACAATGCCTACAACCCGCAGCGCACGCTGGCAGCCGCGCGCAAGCTGGTCACGCGCGATGAGGTCCTCGCAATCGTGGTCCCGAACGGAACCGCGCAGTCCGCGGCGACATTCGACTATCTTTTTGGCGAGGCCAAGGTTCCGCTAATCAACCCTTATGCCGGCGCCACCGACTGGTACGCACCGCCCAAGCCGAACCTCTTCGGCGCGCTCGTCACCTACGAAAACCAGGCACGCACCCTGGGCCGCTGGGCCGCCAAGGACGGGGCCAGGAACATCATCGTGATCCACTCGGCCCTCGCGCAATTTGAAGGTGTGGCAAAGGAGGTGGCTCCAGGCGCAAAGAGCGCCAACGCAGCCGTCAATGTCGAACTGTACCCCACCAAGTTCGACACCCAGGACTATGGCCCCATTGCCATTGAACTGGCGCGCAAGAAACCCGACGCACTCGTCTTCATCCTCGCGCAGCCGGAGATCGTCAGGATCAGCAAGGAACTGACGCAGCAGGGATTCAAGCCTGCGCTCTATACCTACTCTCCGTCGGTTGCGAACTCCCTGACCGAACTGGGCGGCACCGCGGTGGAAGGCATTCGCTCGGCTTCCTACACCGTCCCGGTCACCTCCGACGCACCAGCGGTGAAGGAATATCGCGACGCCCTCGCAAAGTATTTCCCGACCGAGAAGCCCGACTACGTTTCGCTGACCAGCTTTGGCCTCGCCAAGATCTTCGTGGAGGCGCTGAACCGGATCAACGGCCCCATCAACCGCCAGTCGCTCGTTGCGGCGATGAATACGATCAAGAACTACGACACCGGCATCATCCCGCCGGTTTCCTACGGTCCTGATCGCCACTTGAGTGCAACCATCCTGCAACGCGTCCAGGTGAGCGGCGGAAAGTGGGTCGCGGTGGGCACGCCAGTCGACAGCGAGAAGGACTGGTAATTCCTATCCCGACGACCACATCGAGGGCCGCAGCATGCGGCCCTTGTTTTTTGAAGCCCCCCACAGGAACGAAAAATGAAGACGCTCAAAGGCAAGGTGGTTCTCGTGACCGGAGGCGCATCCGGCATCGGCCTCGCCACAGTGCGCCGCTTCGCCGAAGCCGGTTGCAAGGTCGCATTGGCCGATATCAACGGCAACGCGGCCAAGGCCGCGGCCAATGTGCTGCAGGCCGACGGTCTCGATGTACAGGCCTACACGCTCGATGTCCGACGTGAAGCACCGTGGACGAAGGTCATCGCGCAGATTGAACGACGACTCGGTCCGCTTCACGTCGTCGTCAACAATGCCGGCATCGGGCGTTCGGTCCCGCTGCTGGAGACCACGCTCGCGTTCTGGCGCGAGATCACCTCGGTCAACCTCGATGGCGTGTTCCTCGGCACCAAGCATGGCGTGGCGGCACTGGCCCGGAATGGCGGCGGCGCCATCGTCAACATCTCCTCCATCCGTGGTGTGGCAGGCTTTCCCGGCAGCAGCGCCTACTGCGCATCCAAGGCCGGCGTGCGGCTGCTGAGCAAGGTCGCGGCCCTCGAATGCGCTGCCGCGAAGAACGGCGTTCGCATCAACTGCATTCTGCCGGGCTACGTGGAGACGCCCCTGGTGGCCAAGCAGTTGTCACCAGCCATCAAGCGCCGCATCACGAAATCGACGCCGATGTCCCGTCTTGCCAAGCCGGAAGAAATCGCCGACGCAATCTTCTACCTTGCCTCGCCACAGGCGAGCTATGTGACGGGAACAGATCTGTTGGTCGATGGCGGATTCGTCGCCCAGTAAGGCGACTGCGTAGAAGGCCTCACGGTCCCTCCAGCAGCGCGGCCGAGCCTGCGTCGCAGGCCGCGCGTTCCCTCAGCAGCGCGGCCGAACCTGCGAAGCAGGCCGCGCGGTCCCTCAGCAGCGCGGCCGAGCCTGCGAAGCAGGCCGCGCGGTCCTTCTACCGAATGCCCGGCCGTCGCGACTTGCCCGGCACCACCGGTCGCACGGCGAGCGCCTCGGCCGTCCAGCTGCGGTTGTGCAGCCGATAGCAAATGCGCCAGCCTCGCGGCGTACGCACCCATTCGTCCTTGTAGCGAAGCCCGCGCGAGATCACCGTGCCGGCCGCGCCGTCCGCGCGCTCGCTCATCAGGAAGACCACGGCGTGGGTGTCGCTGGTCGCGGTGTCGCCGCTCACCCGGATGCGGGTGCTGCTCGTGAAATGATTGCTGGATGAAATCGCGCCACCTCGCAACGTCCCTTCCAGCCCTTTTGCCGTGCCCTTCCATCCCGTATAGCGCACCAAGCCGCCCGAGAAGTCGTAGCGTGCGTCATCGGTGAACACGCCGCGAAGACCGGCCAGCGTACGGCTATCGACGCAGTGGAAGTACAACTCCAGCACGTCGCGGATGGCCGACTCGTCGAGCAGGCGACGCAGTGCCCTCACTTCGACGGCCCGCAGCGCCGCTGGCACCTTCAACCGTGGTGTTCCCGTGGGACCACTGCGCTTCTTCACTACCATCACCATTTCCCCCATTCGGCAATCAGTGCGTCCGAACACCGTCAACAAATATTATGACCGACAACAATGATCACATTTTCTCAATAACGATAAGAGCATCGTACCATTATTCATGAAACTGATCATATCTTGCGGGACGACATTCAGGCTGGCACCTTGTCGTCGATGGTCTCATAGTCGGCGGGAATGCACACTTCGATGAGCTTGTAGTCAGCATCCATGTCCGGCACGTCGTGGACCTGTCCCGCCGACACGCACACCGCGTCGCCCGCCTTCACCCGGCGCACATCCTTGAACCCGTTGATGGTGAAGCCGGCGCTCCCATCAAACACCCAGAACAGCTGGCGCATGGTGTGGTGGTGCCAACCGGTGCCGCCGGTGCCGATCATGGCCTGGCTCGCATGCACGATGTGAATGTGGATTCGTCCTTCGGTCGGTATGCGCGTCCCCAGGTCGCGATAGATGAAGAACTTGCGCGGACCGGCTCCTTGCACGAACGATTCCGGCGTCTCGAAGAGGTACTGGCCCTTGCGCCCCGCGGGCAGTGTCTTGGCGCGCTCCGGCAGGGGCGTGTTCCTGCCGACGATCATGGCGGGGAACGACGGGCCGAACATTTCGAACATCTCGAAATCAGGCGAGAAGTCGTACAGGCGATGGCGCAGCAGCGCCGGCTGCCATGCTGCCACGCCGCGCTCGAGCTTCATGCTCTGCCCTGCCTCGTTCTCCATCCGGCAATGGCCCTTCCAGATGTAGAAGAAATGGAAATCCGCATCGTAGGCGCGCCAATCGCTGAACGCCGCCTCGGGCTTGATCACCCGCACCAGCTGCGCCGAGAGCGTGCCGCGCGAGGACTGCGTGACACCCAGCTCGCGGTAGTGAAAGCCCGCCTGCGGCCCGAGCACATAGGGAGTACCGTCCGGAATGAAATTGTAGTCGAGGAGCGGTGGCTTGTCGGCCGTCCAACCGTTCCTCCACTGCTCGGAATGCTTTACTGGAACACTGCTCATGATTTCCCCCTTTGGTCTTAAACTCCGGTCAGCCGTAGAAACCTGGCTGCATGCATCTTCCGGCCATCGCCGTAAATGAATTTACCATAGGGACGCGACGCACCGCCCAACTACGTGCTGCATCGCGAATCGTTCGCAACAAGTTTTCGCCACGCTGCCTGCCCGCGACACAGTTCGCTCGCAAACATTATCGGAGACCCGCTTGAAAGCAACACCCATCGGACACCGCACCGGCATCCTCACCGGGTCATGGCCGCTCGGCATGCCTTCCGCAGGATCATTCTTTCGCGACCTCGCACAGCAGGTTGAAGGCCTGGGGTACGACCTGCTCTTTCATGGCGATCATCTGTTCATGTACAACCCCAATCCGGACGCATTGGTCGTGCTGTCGCACATGGCCGCTTGCACCAAGCGCGTCGTGCTCGGGACCGGCGTGCTGCTGCCGGCGCTGCGCGAACCGGCGGTGATGGCCAAGCAGATTGCGACGCTGGACTACCTCTCGGAGGGACGCTTCGTGCTGGGTGTTGGCGTTGGCGGCGAAGTGGAGCAGGAATGGAACGCAATGCAGGTGCCGCGCGAAACGCGCGGCGCGCGCACCGACGAGTATCTCGCGCTGATGCAAGCACTCTGGTCCGGTGACGTCATCGATCACCAGGGCCGCTTCCGGTCAGTCTGCGGAGTTCGCGGCACACCGGCACCGAGCCAGGCGGGCGGCCCGCCCGTGTGGGTCGGCGGTCGCGGCGATGCATCACTGCGGCGTGCAGCCCGTCACCAGGGCTGGTTTCCCTACGCCATGTCCCCACGGCGCGTGCGTGAGGGCATTGCAACCCTGACCGCAATGATGGGCTCCATCCCCGAGGACTTTCGCACCGCCTACGTGCTATTCGCCTACGTCGACGATGATGAAATGCGCGCTAGGGAAATGGCCGGGCGCGTGCTGGGCAAGCGCTACGCGCAGGACTTCGACAAGCTGCTCGGCCCGATCTGCGCCATCGGCACGCCTGCGCAGGTCGCCACCCGCGTGGCCGAGTATCGCGACGCCGGGGCACAGGACATCATCATCGTTCCCCAGGCCCCGGCCGAGGAATACCCGCAACAAGTGGAACGGCTTGCGCGCGTGCTCGGCCTGAGCTCACCATGAACATGCCGCCAGCAAAGAAACCGGCCGGACCACTCGCCGGCATTCGCGTGCTCGACTTCGGCATGAACATCGCCGGCCCCTATGGCGCGAGCGTGCTGGCCGATTTCGGCGCGGACGTGATCAAGGTGGAGTCGCCCGATGGCGACGCCGCGCGCGGGTTCGAGCCCCGGGCCGGGGGCATCTCGGCGCTCTTCGCGGCAATGAACCATAACCGCCGCTATCTCGGGATCGACCTGAAACGGCCGCAGGCTCGCCCGGTAATCGAGCGCCTCATCGATCGCGCCGATGTCCTCATCCAGAACCTGCGGCAGGGCCGGGCGGAAAAGCTCGGCATCGATGCCGCCGCCTGCCACACCCGCAACCCGCGCCTCATCCACGCATCGATCGAGGCCTTCTACCCCAACGAAGGCGAGCGCCCCGGCTACGACCTCATGGTGCAGGCGGAGTCCGGCATGATGGCCATGACCGGCCATGCCGGGGGCCCGCCGGCGCGTACGCCGTCGGCCGCCATCGATCATGTTACGGGCTTATGGACGGCCACCGCCGTGCTGGCCGCCATGGCGGGCCCGCGCGACAAGGCGATCATCAAGATCTCGATGCTCGACGTGGCCATGAGCCTGCTGAACGACCGCGTGGCGAACTATCTGGTCGACCGCCAGGAGCCGCTGCGCATGGGTTCTGCCACCACCCTCACGACGGCGCACCAGGCCTACCCCACGGCTGACGGACACATCCTGATCGGCGCTCCCAGCGACGGCTTCTTCGCCAAGCTGTGCAAGGTGCTCGGGCCGCCGCTCGAAGGCGACGCGCGCTTTGCGACGCAATCAGGGCGCCTGGCATTGCGGGCTGAATTGGATAACGCAATCTGCAAGGTGCTGGCGAAGGACGGGACCCAGGCCTGGTACGACCGACTGAGCGCTGCCGCCATTCCGGCGGGCATCGTGCGACCGCTGTCCGATGCCGTGCAGCGACATGCGGCGCACAGCGCCACCGGTATGGCGCCGCTGTCAAGCGAAGGCCTGACGATCCTAGCGCCCCCCGTGCAGATGCAGGGGATCATGCCTGCCGATGCCCCGCCGCGCCAAGTCGGCGCAGACACCGATGCCGTCTTGCGCGAATACGGTTACACGCCCGAGGAACTGGCAGCATTGCGCCTGTCGGGCGCGATAGTCTAGACGCCTGTATCCCGCCCCGACCGCAGCACGGTCCCCGGTGTGGCACCCGTGGACTTGCCCTTGCGCACCACTTCGACGCCGTTCACCAGCACATGGTCGATGCCCCTGGACCCGGCAAACAGGCGCGGCTGGTTCCCCGGCATGTCGTGGCGTACTTCAACCGCATCCGGCGCGATGGTGTCCGGATCGAACACCACGATGTCGGCGCAGTAACCGTCGGCAACACGCCCCCTGCCCTTTAGCTCGAAGAATTCGGCCGCGTGCCCCGTCACCTTGTGCACCGCGCTCTCCAGCGACAAGAGGCCGCGATCGCGCACGCTTGGACCCACGAGATCGGTGAAATAGCCGAAGGTGGCGATGGAGTCCACGTGCGCACCGGCGTCCGACGCACCGACGATAACCCGCGGGTCGTCCCAGACGCGCGCGCGCAGCTTCCACGATTCGGCATCGTCACCGATGTTTCCGCCAGTCTTGAACGATGAGCGCAATTCGTCCTCGGACAGCGTATCGAGGAACACCTCCAGTGCGGTGCAGCCCCTCTCGGCGGCAAGGTCGCCCAGGCGCCGCCCGACCAGCGGCCTCAGGCTGGGCTTGGCGACATGCTCCACCACCATGTTCGGAAACTGGAACACATGGCGCACGTCGCGTCCCACCAGGCCCGCCGCCATCTTGGCGCGCACCGCCGGGTCGCGAATGGCCTTCAACTGCGCCGCAGGCGGCAGTGTCATCACCTCGCCCCAGCCCGGCAGCGAATTGAACCCGATCATGGTCAGGTTGAGCCACACCGGCTGCGTCACCGGCAACGCCAGCGCCACCACGCGACCGCCACGTTTCGCGGCAATGTCGAATGTCGCCAGCCGTGCTTCCAGCGCATCCCCCGCAACGCCCGTGCCCACCGAAATGATGTTCCAGTTGAGCGCCCGCCCCGCGGCCGCCGACATGTCGGCCATCACTTCCACCGCGGCATCGCGGAAGCGCGGCGTGATGCCAGGAATGAATTCGAGCACGGTGCCCGGATGATCGCGCAAGACAGACGCCAGCCGCACCAGCTCGTCGTGCGTGGCAAACCGCGACGGGACCGGATTGCCCAGGTGGTCGCCATGCGCCTCGCCCCACGAAGACGAAAACCCCAACGCGCCGGCCGTCACGGAATCCTCGACGTGCGCCGCCATGCTTTCGACTTCGGCGGGTGTCGCCTCGCGCCGCCAATCCTCGCCCATCACAAGCCGACGGATTGTCGAATGCCCAACCAGGAAACCCGCATTGAGCGCCGTGTGCCCCTCGATCTTGTCGAGCCACTCGCCGAAACTCTTCCAGCGAAACTCCAGCGCCTGTTCCAGCGACGCCACCGGCATACCCTCGACGCAAGCGAGCATGCGCATGATGTAGTCACTGCTGGAGGGGTCTACCGGTGCCACGGTAAAGCCGCAGTTGCCGCCCAGCACAGTGGTGACGCCATGCAGCGACGAAGGCGACAGGTCCGGGTCCCACATGATCTGCGCGTCGTAATGGGTGTGCACATCGATGAATCCCGGCGCGACGACGCGGTCAGTGGCATCGATGGTCTGGCGCGCGGCCTCACTAATGCGGCCCATGGCCACGACGCGCCCGTCGCGGATGCCGACATCCGCGGCAAAGCGCGGTGCCCCGGTTCCATCAACGACTGTTCCCCCTCTGATCACGACGTCAAGCATGGTGCCCTCCTCCTCGCTCATGACTCGATTGATCTGCCTCACGGAATATCGATGACATCCCCCGGTGGTCCTTCATGATGCGGTGACAGCGGGTGCGGCGGCTTCAACGGATCACCCGAAACCGGCACCGAGCGCTTCAGGAAAGCGATGACGGCATTGCCGAAAATGTCATTCCGGTCTCCTGCCACCATGTGGCCGGCGTCGGTCACATTGACGTACTCCGCCTGCGAGCACATTTGCAGGAATTCCCGCGCGCCCTCCTCGCTCAATACATCGGAAAGGCCGCCCCTGACCAGCAAGGTGGGCAGGCGCAGGTTGCGCGCGCAGGCTTCGAGGCGCACCTGGCGCTTCTCCAGCACGTGCCGATCGGGTCGGAAACTCGGATCCCAGTGCCAGACGTACTTGCCCTTGGCATTCATGCGCAGGTTCTTCACCAGTCCTTGCAGGTTCTTCGGCGGCTTGCGATGCGGCTGGTAATTGCCGATCGCCTGCGCCACGTCTTCCAGCGAGTCGAAGCCCTCCGGCTTCTGGCGCATGAACGCCTGGATCTTGTCCACGCCCTCCATTTCGATGCGCGGCGCCACGTCGACCAGTACTAGCGCCGTTGCATCGACATGGTCCTCGCCCGCAGCAACGAGGCTGGTGCCACCGCCCATGGACGCACCGACCAATACCGGCCGCCGGTTACCCAATGCGGCAACCACGCACTTCAAGTCCTCCACCATGATGTTCTGGCCATACGCACCGTCTGGCGCCCACCCGGAGTCGCCGTGCCCGCGCGCATCGAACGCCACCGCGTGATAGCCCGCGGCGCCCAGGGTCTCGCCAGCCCCCTTCCAGGCGTGGCGCGTCTGCCCGCCGCCGTGCTGGAGCAACACCAGCGGCCCCTTGGGGTCGCCCCAGGCGTCGCCGGCGATCCGCAGGCCGTTGGCCCCGGGCCAGTAGTGCATCGGGTCCGGCGTTCCGGGCAGTCGTGTGATGGCATTCATTGTCCACGTCCTTGCTGTGTTTCGTTTGTCCTGTGAGCTCAAAGCTAACACAGATGCACCCACGGCATGCGACAGGATATGTCGACGCGAGAACGTGACTACATCGGACGTTTCACACGTTCCGTCGGCATGCTGTAAATTGCAACGGCACACTGATAGTTGGAGGAATTGACCATGCAGAACACGCGACTGGGCAACACGGGGCTGAAGGTATCGCGCTTGTGCCTTGGCACCATGACCTTCGGCCTGCAGTGCGACGAAGCGCAGTCCATCCGTATCCTGGACGCCGCCGCTGATGGTGGCATTAACTTCCTTGATACCGCGGATACCTATCCGCTGGGAGGATCGCTGGACCACGTGGGCCGCACCGAGGAAATCATCGGCAAGTGGCTGCGCGGCAAGCGCAGTCGCTTCGTCGTCGCCACCAAGTGCTTCGGGCGCATGGGCCCCGAGCCCTGGGACCAAGGCAATTCCCGGAAGCACATCCTCGACGCCATCGACGCCTCCTTGCGCAGGCTCGGCACCGATTACGTGGACCTGTACCAACTGCACCAGTACGACCCCGACACGCCGATCGACGAATCGCTGGAGGCACTCGACACGGTGGTCCGCAGCGGCAAGGTCCGCTACATCGGCTGCTCCAACTTCCAGGCCTGGAGGTTGGCGCGCGCCCTAGGCCGCAGCGAGGTGCTGCGCCTGTTCAAGTTCGTCTCGGTGCAGCCGCGCTACAACCTGTTGTTCCGGCAGATCGAGCGCGAACTACTGCCGCTGTGCGCGGAAGAAGGCCTCGCCGTCATACCCTACAACCCGCTGGCAGGCGGCATGCTCACCGCCAAGCACGACCGCACGCGACCGCCAGCGGCCGGCACCCGCTTCACTATTGGCAAGTCGGCCAAGATGTATACCGAGCGCTACTGGAAGGAACGCGAGTTCGATAGCGTGGATGCGCTGTCAGGCATCGCGCGCGAAGCGGGCGTCGAGCTGGCCACGCTCGCCGTGGCTTGGGTGCTGGCGAATCCCGTCATCACCGCGCCCATCATCGGCGCGAGCAAACCGGAGCAGTTGCGCGCCAGCCTCACCGCCGAGAGCTACACACTCGACCCGGCGCTGAAGGACAAGCTCGACCAGCTCACGACGGAATACCGCATGGGCGATGCCGCGCGCTGAAAGGACAACCCAGGAGCAACACAAACGGCTCGCTCAGCCGTTAAATCCTGGGACTTATCGGCCACCTTGCTTGATACGATCTGCGATGGCCTGCGTCATCTGCGAGGTGCCAGCGTTTCCGCCAAGATCGTAGGTCACGATCCTGCCCTCCTCGATCACCTCAGCCACGGCACTCCAGATGCGCGCCGCCGCCGCGTCTTCATTCAGGTGGGTCAGCATGAGCGCCGCTGAAAGGATCATTCCGGTGGGATTGACGACATCCTTTCCCGCGTACTTCGGGGCGCTGCCGTGCACTGGCTCGAATATCGCCACTTCATCGCCAAAGGAAGCGCCCGGCCCCAGTCCCAGTCCGCCGGCGAGTCCCGTGCACAGGTCGGAGAGGATGTCACCATACTGGAAGCCGCCAAACAGGACGTCGAAGTGCCGGGGTTCCCTGACCAGATGCATGGCAAGCGCATCGATCAGCGCTTCGTCGCAGTCGATGGACGGGTGGCCCTTGCCGACATCCTGTGCCGCCTGCAGGAAGAGCCCATCGGTAATCTTCAGCGTCGCAGCCTTGTGTGCAACGGTAATGCGCTTGCGGCCGTTTCTCTTGGCCCACTCGAAGGCAAACGCAGCTGCGCGCGCGGTGGCGGCGCGGGTGACCAGCTTCACGCCGATAGCCGCGTCCTTGCCAACCCACTGCTGCGGGCCGACATAAAGGTCCTCGGTGATTTCACGGATCACTGCGACGTCCATGCCGGGGAAATGGGTCTTCGCGCCTTTGAAAGCGCGTGCCAGGCGCACGTTGACGAATAGCCCCAGCGCCATCCGCAGGGCAATATTCGGGCTGGCATAGCCGTGCCCGACGGGATTGGACATCGGACCTTTCAGCGCAACGCGGCAGGCCTTTACTGCCGCAACGGTTTCATCGGGAACGGTTTTCCCGGTGCGCGCGTAAGCCTCCGCACCAGCCTCGCCCTCCACCCAGCTGACTTGGATGCCGGTTGCCTCGACCACGCGCTGCGCGGCAGATACGACCTCCGGGCCAATCCCGTCTCCGGGCACGACTGCAATTTGGTATTTCATTGTCGGTGCATCCTTCGAGCCCAAAATGATTGGATCCCGCGAGCGCTGGGGTCAAGGGCCACTGCGGGAGATTGCGTTGCCGCGATAACGGGTGCGCCTAGCTTCGAACGAACTCCTGCACCGACCTCACCGGGGTGCCATCGGCGCGACTGATCGCGCGCGTAATCAGGTGCGTGCCATTGAAAGTGGCGAGAAGGGCGCAGTGCGGGCCGTTGTCCCCGCCCGCGACGATGACGCCGATATCCTCGGGCCTGCGCGTGGGGTAGACGAACTCCTTGCCATCCTCCGTTTTGATGCTGTGGACCTTCCACTGCCGGATGACCTTGTCGCTGGTGGCCGAGAAACCCTTCAATTCGATCTTGCCGTGCTCCCACAGGTAGCGTTGAATCGCCTGCTTGTCGAAGCCTCCGCGGGCGACGTGCCCGGCCTGGATCGGGCCAAGCACCACCATGGGCTCATGGTCGAAGTAGGTGCAGTTGCTGCCTGCAACGAGGAACGCGCTCGCCAGGGTATCGAGAATGGCGCGAGGGTCGGCCGATAGTTCAGTCACGTTCTGCGGCGAGGTGGTGGCGATAGCCGTGACGGTGGAGGTGTCGGGCGCGAAGCCGCGATCAACGTGGAAAGGCGGCCAGGGGCTCAACGCCTCGTTTTCCGCAATGCACGAACCCCATTTGTTGGGGCTCCCGAGCGTGGACATGTCGCTGGTCCCAGGATACCCGCCACCGATATTGATCAGGCACAGGCGCACGGCGCGGCCGATGGTGCCGTTCGCGTACCAGCCCTGGCCGAACAGGTTCGTGCCGCCGTTGATGTCCAGCTCGCGGGCGATCGGTCCGTTGACAAGCAGCATGATGCCCGCAGGATTGGTCGTGCATTGCGTGCCGTAGCAGTTGAGTTCCGGATCGAGGATGGCCTGGATGCCGGCGATGAGCACCGGCAGGTACTCGGGCCGGCAGCCGGCCATGACGGCGTTCACGGCCACGTGATGCACCGTGGTCGGGTGCCAGCTCGGCCCCATCTTGCCGAGCACGTGGTCGGGCGCAAGATCCGTGTAGCGCAGCATGGCGGAGACGCGCTCGACGGTCGGCGGCACGATGGGAAGGCCATCCGCCCATTGCCTCTCGTAGAAAAGACGGTTCACGCCATCGAACGATGAATCGTCGGGCATGAGAGTCGCGTTATACGCCACGACCGCTTTTGCCTCGACAGGCGCTGCACTGCCCCTCGGCTCTCCCGTCAACGCGGCGCTGATCTCGCCCAGCATCTTGCCGAAGGCATCGACCGCGAGTTGCCGCGCCTGCTCGGGCGGAATACCGCCCATGGCATAAGGGACGAGCGCGAGCGGCAACTCGGGCATGCCAAGCGACTTGCGCTCGTAATTGGCCAGGGCGACGAAGCCCGACTCCACCAGCGTGACGGCCGGAATGCCGCGCCGCTCAAGTTCAAAGGAGTCGTGGACACTCCACGACGTGCACGAGCCTCAATTGCCCAGACCGACGACCGCCACCTCGCAGTTGGCCGCGAGTTCGTCGAGGAGTGCCGCCGTGGCACCCAGGCTCGCGCTTTCCTTCTCGCGATACAGGGTGGAGGCCGCGCCCAGCATGAGCATCTGCTCTTCGGCAGCATGCATGAGCACGTCGCAGTTGGACTTCAAATTGCCCAGGAAGCCGACCCGAAGGCCCTTGAACGATGGCGGGCGTTTGGCCGGCTGCACGCTGTCGGCGCTGGTATTGGGCACCGGCACGTATAAACGCTGGCTCGGTTCGCGGTCGCCCGCGCGGGTTTCGCTCATGGTCATGTTGATATCTCCGGGGAATGATCTCGATTGCAGTACCGTCTCATTGGCCTGTCCAGCCAAAGCGATGCCATCACGAAGGTAAGCTACAGGAGAAATAACGCAGTGTCCATGTACTGCTTTCTTCATTCCGGATGAGCGCTTCAAAGCTCATGTTCGCAGATTTCCGAAGCCCAACCGGGCCCTGTGGGTAGAATGGACTCGGACGCGGCTCACCTCAAAAACCGGAGGATACACATGGCCTACGATTTGAAAATCAAGGATGCGGTCATCATCGACGGCACCGGAGCACCCCGTTACTCCGGAGACATCGGCGTGGCTGACGGAAAAATCGTCGCCCTCGGAAAAGCACCGGACAGTGCCAGCCGCACCGTCAATGCCCACGGCCAGGTGGCCTCGCCGGGCTTCGTCGACATCCATACCCATTACGACGCGCAGCTGATGTGGGATCCGCTGCTCACGGTTTCACCCTGGCATGGCGTGACGACCGCCGTGATGGGCAATTGCGGATTCACGCTGGCGCCGACCCGCGTCGCACATCGCGAGATGGTCATGCGCACCTTCGAGCGCGTGGAGGGCATGAGTTTCTCGGCACTCGAGCAAGGACTGGGCAAGGACTGGGGTTTCGTTTCCTACCCGGAATACCTGGACACTGTCGAGCGCCGCGGCACCGGCATCAACGTGGCCAGCATGATCGGGCATACCGCGCTCAGGCTCTATACCATGGGTGAAGCGGCAGTCGAGCGCACGGCCACGGATGCGGAGATCGCGGAAATGCAGCGCCTGGTGGCGGACGGAATGAAGGCGGGAGCGATCGGCTTCTCCACGTCGCTGGCCAGCGCGCACAACGGTTTCGGCGGCAAGCCGGTGGCGAGCAGGTTCGCCGATACCAAGGAGCGCCTGGCGATCGGACAGACCATGCGCGAAGCGGGCCGCGGCATCATCCAGATGGTGGGCGATGCAACGCCGCGCCCGTGGGATGAATACATCGGCATGGCCAAGGCGTCGCAGCGACCGGTGTGCTGGGGCGGGCTGCATGGCTCGCAGGCCATCCCGGGCAACCACCTGCGCGAACTCGAGCGCACGCGCGAACTGCTCGCATCGGGCCTGCGCATCTACCCTCAGGCCGCATGCCGTCCGACGGTGTTCGAGTACAGCATGGGCGAACCGGTGGGCAGCATGGCCGGGTGGGAACTCCTGCAGCCCGTGGTGAAAGCCACATCTGCCGAAGCAAAGCTCGCCTTCCTCTCCGATCCGGCAGTGCGCCGCAGGATTCGCGACGTGATGGACGGGCCGGGCGAACATGATCACTACCTGGCCCCGGACAAATACCAGGCATCCCTGTTTCGCCAGGGCTTCAAGATGACCGAGATCTCCTGGTATCCGCCCGAGCCGGCACTGGAGGGCCGGCTCGCGGCCGAGATCGCCGCCGAGCGCGGCCAGCACATTGTCGACCTGATCATCGACATGTCGCTTGCGACAAAACTCGACGCGCGCTTCCGCACGCCGCTCTCGAACTTCGACGACGACCAGCTGCAGGACGTGATGGTCGACCCCAACGTCGTCGTGGGGTTCGGGGACGGCGGTGCCCACCTGTCGCAGCTGTGCGACGCGGTCTATGCCACCTTCTTCCTCAAGCACTGGGTGCGCGAACGCCAGGCGCTCTCACTCGAAGAAGGCGTGCGCCGCCTGACCAGCAACACGGCCACACTCTACGGCCTGTCGGACCGCGGCCGCCTCGCGCCCGGTGTGCCGGCGGACATCGTCGTCTTCGACCCCGATACCATCGGGCCGGGACGGGCCGAGCGCGTCTATGACCTCCCGGGTGGCGGCGAGCGCATCATTGCCGGAGCAAAGGGCGTCTCGGATGTGTTCGTCAATGGCATGAGCCTGCCAAAACAGGGGGAAAGCCTGCAAGCCGGCAGCCACCTGCCGGGGCGACTGCTGAGAAACGGACGCGCCTCCCAATAAAACCAGGGGCGCTCATTGGGCCTGGGCTGGGAGGGCGGCAATCAGGCACCAGCGGAAGTACGGGCGGAACGATGCGACCGTCTGGTTTTCGGCCGAAGCTGACTGTTGCCTAGGCCGGAACCAATGTCGCCTACCGACCCATTGTTGCCGGTAGCGAAAATCGGAAGCCGCCGTTCGCCAGGAACGAGTGGATTGGGGAAGCGGTCATTCGCTATGCGTTAGTACTATTCTCGCTCCGAAGGCGGCAGTGTCAGTTTGCTGCCGTTAGAAATCGTCTCGATTCAGCGAACGCAGCAACGTCCCAGACAGTTCGGCGGGAGTGAAGGGTTTGGTCAGGAAGTCATTCATTCCCGCCGCGAAGCACTGCGACCTGTCCTCGTCAAAGACGTTGGCGGTCATGGCGATGATGGGAACGTGTTTGTATTCGGGAATCTGACGTATCTGCTGCGTCGCGTCCAATCCGTTTAGTTTTGGCATTTGCATGTCCATGAGGATGGCCGCATAGAGTCCCGCTCTTGCCTTGGCGACGGCTTCGGCACCGTCTTCTGCGGTATCGACGATCAGATCGAGAGCATCCAACTGCACCTTGGTCACTTCCCGGCTGATCGGCTCGTCATCCACCACCAGAATGCGGTGGGCAAAATAGCGTTGCCTGATAATCGTTGCGTCAGAGCTAATCGCCGCAGGATCAGCCTCAACCGCCGGTACTTCCTTGACGGCCATCCTTGCGGTAAACCAAAAAGTGCTGCCTACACCCGGCGTACTCTCGACACCCGCATCGCCACCCATCAGAAGCGCCATGCGTCTTGAGATGACCAGGCCCAAGCCTGTACCGCCGTACTTGCGGGTCATGGAGTCATCCGCCTGCGTGAAGGCATGGAACAGTCGTTTCTGCTGCTCGGGGCTGATGCCGATGCCCTGATCACTGACCTCAATACGCACCAACACGCTGGTGTCCGCTTTCTCCACGGCGTGGACACGTACCGTAATCTGTCCGCGCTCGGAGAACTTGATGGCATTGCCGGTGAAATTGATCAGCATCTGCTTCACACGCAGAGCGTCGCCACACAACATGTCGGGCAGAGAGGGGTCGATTTCGCGGGAGAGGCTCAGCCCCTTAACGAGGGCCGCCGCGCTCTGCATGCTTATCACGTTGTCAATCGCCTGCGAGAGGGAGAAGTCCTTTTGTTCCAGCGTCATTCGATTGGAGTCGATCTTCGAAATGTCGAGGATGTCGTTGATGACCTCGAGCAGATGTTTGGCGGAACCCTTGCTCTTTTTGAGCCAGTCGATCTGCTGGGGATCGGTAGCGCGCATCAACACCAAGTCGATCATGCCCATGACGCCATTCATCGGGGTGCGTAGTTCGTGGCTCATGTTGGCAAGAAACACACTCTTGGCAACGTTGGCAGCCTCGGCGGCTTGCTTGGATTCCCTCAGTTCCTTCTCTATCTGTTTGCGTATGGTGATGTCTCGCGCAGCGGCGAACACGCCCAGCACGTTGCCATGAATGTCGCGATATAGACTGCCATTGAAGATTACCTCGGTGACCTCCCGAGAGGTATTGGGGATTGACAGTTCATAGTCGATTACAAACCCTTGCGAGAAGACCAGTCGATACCCTTTCTGGGCTTTTACCGGATCGGTGAAGTAGTCAGCGAAGTCGCTGCCGATCAGGTTGCTCCGGCTGTCCCCGGTGACTTTCTCCATGGCCGTATTGACATCGGTGATCTTGCCCTCGACGTTGATCGTCGCCAGTGGGTCAAGGCTCGCTTCGATTAGACTGCGGGCGTATTGAGCGGCTTCTTTTGTGACTTCCTCAGCCATCTTACGTTCGGTAATGTCTAAAACCACTAGGAAGATCTGGTCAGGCATATTGGCCATACTCCGCTTGTTTGCAGAGAGATGAACTGGCACCTGTACGCCATCACTGGCCGCTAAGACCAGTTCGGCGCGATTTTTTCCATCATTGCAACTCCGCATGAGTTCACGAAACCCACTTTGGTTTGGAGGCGCAATCCAGGTAAAGATTGAAGAACTGATCACGTCTTCGAGCGGAACCTTGAGGATCTCGGCAAGGTGGCGGTTGCAGTACAGAACCATCCCATCCTCGGCCAGAATGAGGGCGCCCTCTCGCATGTCCTCAATCAGCAGGCGATAGATGCGATCCGCCCCCTGGAGCGTAAATATCTGCTCGCCGCCCGCGCCTGAGACTACCAATGCGTCCACTTCTCCACTGCGAATGGCCCGCAGCGTATCCTCGGCTTCTTCCAGCCGGGCGCGCAGGTCTTCGTTTTCGGCGAGAAGCTGATCTTGCGTTTGGAGTTTTCTTGACATTAGGTCTTCTTGCGCAGATCCAGACCTACCAGAATTCGCTCTTCGTTCGACATATCGCCGATGATGCGGCGCAATGGCAGCGGCAATTTCTTGATAAGTGTCGGCGCGGCAATGATCTGCTCGCCTTGCAGCAGTTGGGGCTGTTGATACAAGTCAATGACCTGCAATTCATAGCGCCCCTGCAGATGTTCCTCGCAAATTTTCTTGATATTGCTTATGGCGCGCAAGGCTTGTGGCGTCGTCCCGGCAACGTACAGGCGCAAGACATAGCGCATTTCATTCAAGCCATGGATCGCTTTCTCAAACGCTGCTACCGAGTTATCGACATTCTTCTTGGACATGGCCGTTCCCTATTTTTGTTCCAGCAGATCCAGTCCGATCAGTACGCGCTCAGTATTGGAGAGATCGCCGATGATCTTGCGCACAGGCATGGGGAGTTTTCGCACCAGCGTTGGAATGGCCAGGATCTGATCGCCGCGCGCGAGTTGCGGATCGACCAACAGGTCGATCACTTCAATTTGATAATGTCCAGCCAGATGCTCTTCGCAAAGCTTCTTCAGATTAGAAAAAGCCAACAGGGATTTCGGGGTCTGCCCAGCAACATACAGGCGCAAGACGAAGGCATCTGCTTTTTTAGCGGGAGACGCGGGCCTGACCTTGCGGGGCGATCCATTCGACGCGAACGTTTTCGTGGTCATTCCGCTTGCCTCCTCTGCCCGGTTGTCTTGCCGCCGACATCCGCTTTGCGGCTTAGCCCCATACTCACCCGCTCTTTCGCCAGTTGCCGGCCGCGGCCTTGTTCCTGCTCAAGCCGCGACAAGGTCTCAGCTTCCTGGGCGTCAAGATCGGCGCGCATGACGGCAATCTGCGCTTCCAGAGCCCTGCGCTTTCCTTCCAGTTCGATTCTTTTCCGCTCAACGTCCTGCTCGTGCGCTGTCTGCGCAGCCGTTTCCCTTGCCTCTTGGGCAAGCCGCGCCGAGCCGGTCAGGACGCCCTCCGGGCCGACGTACACATCGCGCAAGTCCACACCCCGGTCGGTGAGCAGAAACTCACGGATCTGGTTCGAGTGCGACATGCCGCGCGATTTCAGCAAGGAGATGCCGCGGTTGCGCTCACCGCCGATCTCCATGTCGCGCAGTTGCAGCCATGTATCAATCAGGGACGAAACGGCCAAATCGGTATTCCCAGACGTGCCGCTTGACGTCAAATTCGTAAATAAACACGTGACTTGCTTCATCTTCATAAAATCCACCAGTCGCATCAACATTGCCCTGACATCAACTTCATTGCCGCCGATGATAAAGCTGTTGATGGGGTCGATAACCACCACATGGGGCTTGAAGGCGGTGACGGCTTTGTGCATCGTGGCCAGATGCATTTCCAGTCCAAAGAAAGTGGGGCGGGTCGCCTGAAAATGCAGCAGACCTTTCCGCACCCACTGTTGCAGGTCTATGCCGATGGAGCGCATGTTGCGCATGATCTGGCTCGGCGATTCTTCGAAAGCAAAATAGACAGCACGCTCACCGCGACGGCAGGCGCCATCGACAAAGTGCGCTGCCAAACTGGACTTGCCCGTACCCGCCGTCCCGGAGACCAGCACACTGCTGCCGAGATAATAGCCGGCGCCGCCCAGCATCGCATCCAGCCGCGTCACGCCGGTCGGGACACGTTTAGTCGAGGCCTCTTGTTTCAGGCCGAGCGAAGTAACGGCCACTACCGAAAAGCCGGTTTCGTCGATCAGAAAGGGATACTCGTTGGTGCCGTGGGTCGAGCCACGATACTTCACCACCCGTAGCCGCCGTGAGGAGACTTGTTCGCTGATCCGGTGATCGAGCACAATCACGCAATCGGAAACGTATTCTTCCAGGCCTTGGCGCGTCAAGGCTTCATCACCCCGTTCGCCGGTGATGATGGCGGTAACGCCCTTGTCCTTGAGCCAACGAAACAGGCGGCGCAGTTCCGCGCGCAGAATGAGCGGGTTGGGCAAGCCGGAGAAGAGCGATTCGACGGTGTCGAGCACTACGCGCTTGGCGCCAATGGAGTCAATGGCGTGACCGAGACGGATGAACAGCCCTTCCAAATCGTATTCGCCGGTTTCTTCGATTTCGCTGCGCTCGATGTATACGTAGTCGATGACCAGTTTCTTCCGCCTGACCAGGTCTTCCAAATCAAATCCGAGTGAGGAGACGTTATTGGTCAGATCATGGGTGGTCTCCTCGAACGCCATAAAGACGCCCGGCTCGTTGAACTGGATCGCACCGCGCACCAGAAACTCCATCGCAAGCAAGGTCTTGCCACAACCTGCGCCGCCGCAAACCAGCGTCGGCCGGCCGCGGGGCAACCCGCCGCAGGTAATTTCATCGAGACCCTGAATGCCGGTTGGCGCTTTGGGAAGTTGTCTTACGGAAGGTTGTTTCTTCTTGGTGGGGGGCATGATTTATACCTATTCTCTGTCTGGAAATAAGAATCCACATTACGAGCATAGTGCGCATATCCAGCATGTCCAAGAGTTTCTTGGTGTCCGGATAAGCTCCCTCAAACCATATAAACCATATCACCTTAGTAATATTCCTGCAATTTGCTCCAGCGCTGCCATCAGCGCTCCTGATAGGCTCGAGTAGGGGGCCGTATAGCGCAACTGAAAGCACGATGCCGAACATTGAACATTCCCCAACAGCTGCTCGATCCTGGCACCGGCGAGAAGCGGTGGCCGTCGATCCTATGTCCGCTTACGAGCGATGACGCTGGATGAGTGGCCGGAATGGAGGGTCGACCTTACTAGCCGCTGATGGCCGATTGCGGCCGTCGCTACCTGCTACCTACTGAAATTCCGGTCAACGTTCTGGATAGCAGCCACTCGCGTCGTTTAATTCTGATCGATGTCCAGCACCGTGGTGAAGGCTTATTAAAGCTCAATAAGTCATATGTTGCGAAACTGACATTCGTTGTTTGGGAGATTGTCCCGGACAACTCCATTCGCAGCGGTGGTTTTCTGAGAGACCGATTCTCTGTCGATTACCTTCATTCGATTATCGACAGTGCAGGATAGATGATAGGCCGCCAGGGCGGCTGCTTTGGGGCGGTTGACACTCACAGGACCAAAGGGTGTTCTGGCCGGCAATTGGGAGGACTTTCCTACCGATTGCGTAGCATGGTGGATTGAAAGCGATGATTGACTGTGGCGCCTAACGTCAAGGATACTTCTGCACGGCTTGTTGGATTCTCTAACCTTTGGGTTGTAAGCTTTGACTCGACTTTCGCGCAATCCAAGTCACGCGTGTCACCAGATGCAATTTTCGGATTCCAATTTGGAGGAAACAATGAGGAACAAATCGCGAATTTTGGCCCTGATGGTAATGGGTGCGCTAATGGGCCCGCTGCCGGGATTGGCTGCGGAATACACGATTGCTTCGGTAAAGCCTCTGACGGGACCTTTGGCTTTCGTGGGTGTGCCCCAGGAAAATGCCGTGCGAATGGCGGTCGATGAATTGAATGCGTCGAACTATCTGGGTGCGGGAAATTCGATCAAGTTGATCTCCAATGATGACCAGAACGATCGCGCGCAGATCACCACGGTACTTACCCGCTCGGCTAAGGTCGACAATGCCCTGGTCGTGCTCGGAGGTGCAAATAGCGCACTGATGATAGCGGTCGCACCGATCCTGAACGAGTTGCAGATCCCCATGTTTTCGACGGCACAGACTTCGGCACCGCTGGCGGTCAGCAAGTGGTATCTGAAGATCACCACATCTTCTCAGGGAGCGGTCGCGCCTCTGGCGAAGTATGCCGATGAAAAGCTCAAATTCCAGCGTCTTGCCGTCATCTGGGGCCGCGACAATGATGGCCATATCGGAAACATGAGAATTTTCCGGGACTACCTCGTCGCGAAGGGCAAGAAGCCTGTTAGCGAAGAAACGGTTTTGCTGACTGACACCGATTTTGGCGCCTTGGCTACCAAGGTTGCCGCGGCCAATCCGGATGCGGTCTGGCTTGGTGCCAACGCCGCCCAAGCCGCAAATATTGCGATTCAGCTCAAGCAAGCAGGCGTAAGTCCTCAGGTTGCCTTCTTTGGCACCGCCGGGCTTGGGGTTGATTACCTGAAGATCGGAGGCAGGGCGGTGGAAAACACCTATTTCTCGACGGATTACAACGAGCAAAGTACGACGTCGCTGAATACCCGATTCGTTGAGAACTACAAGAAGCGTTACAACAATGTCGTGCCTGACAATTATGCGGGGATCGGCTATTCCGAAACGCTCCTGGCAGCGCGCGCGATCAAGGAGTCGATGCCCAACCCGACCCGAGAGAAGGTGTTGGATGCCATCATGAAAATGAGGGATGCTGAAGTGCTGCTTGGCTCTGGAAGGTGGTCGCTCGATCAAGAGCGCGTGCCAAGATACGATCCGCCCATCATGGTCGTCAGGGGTGGGAAACCGGTAACCGCGCCCTGATATGTTTGAGCCGCCGGATGGGTTGCCACCTGAAGCTTCCTCAGCTTCATGGCACGACGCAGGAGGCTGCAGCTCGCAGCCTAGTCGCATTCAGTAGCACTGCAGCACAGACCCGCTTCGGCGGGTTTGTCGCTTCTCGGGCGCGTCGAACGCCACAATTGGCGAAATTGAAATGTAACTGCGACCGGCAGCAATTGGCCGATAGCTGACTGAAGCAACTACCTACCCGAAGGTCAGCTCCGGCCGAGAATAGGCCAGTCCCGAGCTCATCGCTGAGTAGCCTCACGGGGTCAACATTGGTCCAGCCCCCCTCCAGAAAGCTGTCGTTCAAGGGGTGAGATCGTGGACTGAATCGTGTCGCGACTCACCTGGTCAGCGAGCGATCTCCCTCTTTACGTCTGAATCATCCAGCGCCCGCTGGGCAGCGATGATGGAGGCGACGCGTATTCACGACATCGCCCGGCATTCGCAGTGTGCCCTCAGCCTTTCGGCGTTTCAGGATGTGGCAAGAGGCTGATCAGCGTTTGCGTGAAGCCGCCATCCACGTCGATAACCTGCCCCGTGACATAGGACGCGTCCTCCGACAGCAGGAACGCCACCACGCGGCCGATGTCGACCGGTGCGCCGATGCGCCGCAACGGCATCATCATGCGCCGCTTCTCGAACAGCTCGGGCACCGAATACACCGCTTCGGCCATGGCGGTGCGGATCAACCCGGGTGCCACACCATTGACACGAACGCCTGAGGGTCCCCATTCAGCGGACGCAAGCCGGGTAAATGCTGACACGGCAGCCTTGGACATGGAGTAGAAGCCAGCTCCCGTCTGTGAGTGCTTGGCGGCAATCGAAGAGACGTTGACTACCGCCCCGCCACTCGCCTTCAAATGCGGCAGTGCGGCCTGCGACAGCAATATCATCGACTTGATATTGACGTCATAGACGAGGTCGAGGTCCGCCTCGGTGGTCTCCGACAGGTTTGAGCGCCGGATGATGCCGGCATTGTTCACCAACGCATGCAGCGAGCCGGCGATCGCGACTGCCTGCTCCAGCAAGGCCTTCGGCTGGTTGCGGATATCACCCGGGAGCGCCGTGCCCTTCACCGCCTTGGCCACTTTCTGTGCTGCCTCCGCGTTCACATCGTTCACGAGTACGTGCCAGCCGCGCTCTCCCAACACCTGTGCGATGCCTTCGCCGATGCCGGAGCCACCGCCGGTCAGCAATACCGATTTCCTGTTCACGTTCTGTCTCCCGAGATCAAAGGTTGTTTGCCTGTCCGAATCTGAGCGCATTCACTGTCCGCTCGATCATGCTATTTTCCACGCCTGCGGTGGATTCTCACCGATTTGCCAAAGCGCGTCCCGCCTTATTGCCGTTCCCTGGAGATCCTGCCTTGAGCCAAACCTATCCAAAGCTGTTCTCGCCCTTCAAGATCGGCCGCGCCGAGATCCGCAATCGCATCGTCTTCGCCGGCCACGGCTCGCGCTTTGTCGACTGGCACAGCTTCCATCTCAACGACCGCCAGGCCCATTACCTCGCCGAGCGCGCCCGCGGCGGCGTCGGCATGATCATCCAGGGTTCCTCCATGGTGCACCCGACGGGCCTGGCAGCCGCCGGCGTCAATGAAGTGTGGTCGGATGATTCGATTCCATCGTATGCGCATATCGCGAAAGCCGTGCATGAGGGCGGCGCGAAGATCTTCGGCCAGCTCTCCCACCTCGGCCGCCAGGGCCACGGCTTTGCCACGCATCGCGAGCTGTGGGCACCTTCGGCGATTCCCGACCCCGCGAGCCGCGTGGTGCCCCACGCCATGGACAAGCGCGACATCGACGAACTGGTTGCCTGCTACCGCTCGGCGGCACGGCGCCTGGCCTCGGCCGGCTTCGACGGGCTGGAGGTGTACCTCGCGCATGGCTACCTGCTCGCGGAATTCCTTTCCCCCTTCAGCAACGCCCGCACCGATGAGTATGGCGGATCGATCGAGAATCGTTGCCGGCTGCCCCTGCGGGTGCTGGAGGCGGTACGCAATGAAGTCGGCGACCTGCCGGTGGGCATTCGCGTCAGCGCCGAAGAGTTTGTTCCCGGCGGCATCAACCCCGAGGAATGCAACGCCATCCTCGATCACCTGCTCGCCCGCATCTCGGTGGACTACATCAGCGTCAGCCAGTCGAACTACGCCTCCATTGACCGCATGATTCCCGACATGAGTTTCCCGCGCGCGCCCTTCGCCCATTACGCGAAGCACGTGCGCCAGGTGGCCCACGGCACCCCGGTGCTGGCCGTTGCGCGCCTGGTCACACCGGAGCAGTGCGAAGCCCTGCTCGCCGATGGGACGGCAGATGCCGTGTGCCTGGTGCGGCCCCTCATCGCCGACCCCGAACTTCCCAACAAGGCGCGCGAGGGGCGCCGCGACGACATCCGCGAATGCATCTCCTGCAACGTCGGCTGCCGCGGCGGCCCGCATCGCGGCTCGCCCATCGCCTGCCTGGTCAATCCGGTCGTGGGCTACGAGAAGCAGTATGGGGCGGGCAAGATCGCGCCGGCTGCAAAGCCGCGCCAGGTGCTGGTCATCGGCGGAGGGCCCGGCGGCCTCAAGGCGGCGGAAACAGCAGCCCAACGCGGGCACAAGGTGAGCTTGTGGGAAGCCTCCGACCGGCTGGGCGGACAGGTGCTCATCGCGGCCCGAGCCATGCCCTACCGCGACGAGTTCGCCAACAGCGTGCGCTTCATCGAGCGCCAGATCGGCAAGCTGGGCGTCGTGGTTCACCTCAACCAGCGCGCGACTGTCGACAACGTCATCGCCTTCAACGCGGACGCCATCGTCGTGGCGACCGGGTCGCGCCCCGGGCGCCCCGCCATCCCCGGTGTCGAGGCGCCGCACGTGTACTCCGTTCTCGACGCCATCGAAGGACGCGTCAAAGGCAAGCAGGTCGTGGTGGTGGACTCCGGGGAGTCCGATTGGAAATGCCTGACCACCGCCGAGGGGCTCGCGGCCGCTGGTCACGCGGTGAGCATCGTCTCGCCGGTGCCGATCGGGACCGAGATGGACACTTTCTCCAAGCCGCCGATGATGCGTCGATTGAGAGCCGCAGGAATCCAGTTCATCGAGTACCACATGGCGAGCGCTGTGGAACCCGGCCGGCTGCAGGTGCGCGAGGGGCTGACCGGCATCACGCGCTGGGTCGATGCCGACGCCGTGGTGATGTCCTGGTATGGCGTGGCGGAAAACGCGCTGGCCAACCAGCTGCGCGCAGTCGAGGGGCTTGAAGTGCACGTGGCAGGCGACTGCCTTGCGCCGCGTCGGGCCATCGATGCCATCTGGGATGGGTTCAGGATCGGCGTGAGCCTGTAGTAGGCCGCCTGATAATCGTCGGGCCGGTGCGCGACGAGACGCCCTTCGCCGATCAGCGCACCATTACTACTAACGTTTCCTGGCGTTGGCGATGAGTTCCGCCGCATCTTCCCGCTCTAGCAGTCCCTTGGCAACCGCTGCCTCCGCCGCCTCGGTCAGCTTCTGGAGATAACTCTCCGGCGTCGGATACAGGGTCTTGAGCTTTTCCTCGGGAAACGCAATCTCGCTGCCCAGCAGGAAGCAGAAATTCGCACCCTGCCCGGCGAACTTGTTGCTGCCCTGGTATTCGGCCAACGGCACCTCGATGGGCGGCAATCGGACGCCGCCGAGGGCGTTGCCATGGGCATCGCGGGCGATCGCGTTGCCCTGGAATGCGAGCCGCTCCGCGCTGCCCGGTGCCACGCCATCGCGCACCCATCGATCCAGCGCAGCGTGCGCCGCATTCAAAGCGTAGCGCGACGGGAACGTGGTGATCTTGTTCACGCATGAGATTGACAGGGCCGGAAACGGCGTGTCCTTGAAGTCCCGATCGGCGGTGGTGCGGCTGCGACTGTCCTGGTTAGAGTGCCCCGCGCCGGCGACTTCCCACAGGCGAAAGCGGGTGTCGTCGGCGCGCCGCGCGGCAACCGTCCCCGGAACATCGGTTTCCGTATTGACATTGAGCACCGGCACCCCGGCGTCGCGCAGCAGCTGCTGCAGCGCTTCCCTGGCGAATACCTGGGCGCACTGGTTGATGGGCGTCCAGTTGGCAGTGCGTGCGCCGATCAGATAGCCGTCAAAGACCGGGGCACCCGAGGCCGTCCTGACCGTGGGCAAGACGGCATTGATGTACGTCACCAGGTAGTTGGCGGTCTGCGAATAGCCGCTCGCGAAGATGCGCTGGACTCGGTAGTCCGCCAGCGGACCGGCGGGACTTCGCAGCGCGGCACCGGCCTGGCTGACGATGTCCCATGCCAATCCATCCTCACTATCCTTGAACGAAGTCACCCCGTTTCCTGGAGGCTCGCACAGGCTGGGCTGCGGATTGGGGAAGCTGAGCGCCTGGTAGCGCCTGGGCGTGTTCTTCAGGTCGTAATTGGCGGCGATGGTGCGCGCGGATATCGGCTTGACCGAGAGTCCCACGTAGATGTCGCCCCGCCGCAGCAAGTGCTCCATCGACAACGCTCCGAACACGTCCTGGTCATAGCGCGCCGTCGGATTCATCAATTCCAGCCACACGGTGCCACTGAACCGCGCCGGATCGGAGGGCATGCGCACGATGAAGCGCGTCACGTATTTCACATTGCCGTCGCGAACGGTGGCATAGCCCTCGGCATCATGCGCGTACACATTGGCGGTGCCGGACTGCAGGTACTCTCGCTCCACCTGTCCTGCGGCGGCGATCTGGTCGGCGCGCGAGCCAAAGGGCTTGGAGCCGACCGTCACCGGAATCGCGGTGATTGTCGGCAATGTCACCAGGCGCGCCTCCGGTGCTGCGTGGGCCCGGCCCACGAGAAACATGACGACACAAAGCAACACCCACCCGCCCAACGCACCCACTCGGCCCGCCGCACGCTGTGACATATTCTTCCTCCATAGAGCAATGGCTGGTTCAAATCATACAGAATTTAGCTGCTCGCTCGGAGGCGGTCGCGGTCACCGGCGACCGGCGCCAGCAGGAAACGACGGCAGTGTAATATCGCGTGCAATCCAGACCCTGCCGTGATTGAAGGGGGATCAACAGCCACGGTCAGGCTCGGTGCCGGTCCGACGTTCAGCAACAGAGGTACTTTGACAGCCACTCCTTTCGTCGCATCCGAGCACCCGTATCGCTGGGCCATCCTGGCCGGGCTGTGGTTCATGTATTTCTGCTTCGGCCTGTCGGTCGCCTCGCTCGCGCCCCTGGTCCTGCCCATTACGCAAGCCCTTGATATCAGCCACGCAGCCATGGGCAGCGTGCTGGGCGCATGGCCGCTGGTCTATATCGCCGCGGCCATTCCCTCCGGCGCCATCCTCGACAGGCTCGGACCGCGGCGATCGCTGTTCATCGCCATGCTGATCATCGCGATCTCGGGACTGATGCGCGGCGCGGCGCAAAACTACCTGGCCATGTTCATTGCCGTGGCCACATTCGGCCTGGGCGGCCCCATGATCTCGGTCGGCGCACCCAAACTGGTGTCACAGTGGTTCGTCGGCAAGGAGCGCGGACTGGCCATGGGCGTCTACATCACCGGCCCGTCGCTGGGTGCGGTGGCCTCGTTGTCGCTGACCAACAGCATCCTGATGCCGCTCTTCGATGGCGACTGGCGCCGCGTCATGTCCGTGTATGCGGGCCTGGCCTTCATCGCGGGCCTGGTCTGGCTCTTCGTCGGCGCCCATCCGGCTGCGCGCGCGCTGGAACGGCAGAACGCAGCGGAGCCAAAAGCCGGACAAATTGCCGTCTTCAAGCACCTGATCGGACTGCGCCCGGTGCAGCTGGTCATGCTCATGAGCATGTGCATGTTCTTCTTCACCCACAGCCTGAACAACTGGCTCGCGGAAATCCTGCGCTCCGGCGGCATGAGTCCAACCGCCTCGGGTTACTGGGCATCCATTCCCATGCTGGTCGGGATCATCAGCGCCCTGGCCATCCCGAGACTTGCGACGCCGGAGCGACGTGTCTACATCCTCGCCGGACTGATCGCGAGCGCCGGGGCTGCGACCTTGCTGCTGCAGGCAGGCAGCGGTCCCCTGCTCGCCCTGGCGCTGATCTGCCAGGGAATTTCCCGCGGCTCCATGGTCACCGTATCGGTGCTGATGCTGATGGAACTTCGCGGTGTGGACCAGCGAAACACCGGCGCGGTAAGCGGCCTTTTCTTTTCGGCCGCTGAAATCGGCGGTGTGCTGGGCCCTCTGAGCGTCGGCGTGCTTCACGATGCCACGGGCTCCTTCACCAGCGCGCTCTACGTGCTGACCGCCGTGTGCACCGTGCTGCTCCTGCTCCTTGGCCTCCTGCGCCGCACCGGGACCTGAACCGCGCATCATTTCGGAAGCCGTCACCGGGAGCTACAGACAGCATGTTCGAATTCTGGGTACTCATTACGTTCACCGCAGCGCTGTTCCAGACCTGGCGCACGGCCCTGCAGCAGAGGCTGCGCGCCGAACTGTCGGTGAACGCTGCCGGATTCGTGCGCTATTTCTATGGCGTTCCCATCGGAATATTGCTGGTGACCCTCGCTTACCTTTACACCGCCCAGGAACTGCCCTCCCTCAGCCCGCGCTTTCTTGCGATGAGCGCTGCCGGTGGCTTGATGCAGATTTTCGGCACTTCGCTCTTGATCATGGCATTCGGGTATCGCAACTTTGCCGTGGGCACCGCCTATTCAAAGACCGAGGCCGCGCAAGGCGCGGTGGTCGCATGGATCATCCTCGACGAAGTGCTGACGCCACTGTCGATCTCCGGTATCGCCGTCGGCGTCGTCGGGGTGCTGGTGCTGTCACTTGGTGGCCGCGGACTCAAGCCGCGCGAGATCATCACCGCCACCTTCCAACCGGCAGCGCTGTGTGGACTCGGGGCGGGCTTCTTCTTTGCCAATGCCACCGTCTTCATCAAGGATGCGATCCTGATGCTGCCCGGGCAAGGCATCATCCCCCGCGCCCTGTTTACGCTTCTGGTCACCAACACGCTGCAATCCGTCATGTTGGGCGCCTGGCTCGCGGCTCGCGAGCGCGACCAATTGCTCGCCTGCTTTCGCACTTGGCGTACTTCTGCATTGGTCGGCACACTCTCGTCGCTGGGCTCCGGGTGCTGGTTCACCGGATTTGCCATGGCACCTGTCGCGCTGGTGCGCGCGGTCGGCCAGGTCGAAATGATCTTCACGCTGGCTTTCAGCCGTTTCTATCTCAAGGAGAGCATCCGCACCATTGACGTCGCTGGATTGCTACTGATCGTGGGCGGCGTGCTGCTGGTGCTGGCAGGACGTTAGCCTGCAGTAGGCCGCAGGATTCACAGAGCTCGCCGACATCATCGTCGATCACGGACTGATGAAATACCACCTGTGGAAAGCTTCGTCCACGCTGCTCGACTGCGAGACGCTGGAGGTGGCCCGGTTTGGTTCCTGCTACGGAACATCGCCGACATCCTCAAGCGCCGTTTCGGAGTGACGCTGCCGCCATAACCCCCGGGTTGATGTCGAGTGCCACCAGGAAACAAAAAAGCCAGCTCGCGCTGGCTCTCTCATTTTTCGACAACTCAAATATTGGTCGGGGCGAGAGGATTCGAACCTCCGACCCCTTGCACCCCATGCAAGTGCGCTACCAGGCTGCGCCACGCCCCGACGTTGCGGGAATTATAACAGAGGGGCCAAGGGAGCCCCGAGACACTTCACGCGCGAAGCAGCTCCAGCACCGATTCGATTTCCCGCCGCAGGAAACTTGTGTCCACGGCAGCAGACATGGCCGTGCCCTGCTCCAACTTCGCCATCCGGGCAGCATTGGCACCAAGACCTTCATCCAGCCGGTTGCGCGCACCGCTGATGGTAAATCCTTGCTCGTACAGCAGTTCGCGAATGCGACGGATCAGCAAAACTTCGTGGTGTTGGTAATAGCGGCGGTTGCCGCGGCGCTTGACGGGTTTGAGTTGCGTGAACTCCTGTTCCCAATAGCGCAGGACGTGCGGCTTTACCCCGCACAACTCGCTCACTTCGCCGATCGTGAAGTAGCGCTTGGCCGGGATCGGCGGCAGGCTATCCTTGCTGTTGCTCGTCGCCTTGTGGTTTTCCATGTGCCTGTTCCACGAGGGCCTTCAGTTTCTGGCTGGCGTGAAATGTGACAACGCGCCGC
>CANJRC010000018.1 GCA_947476535.1 Betaproteobacteria bacterium | reverse complement strand
GTCCAGCACACTTCCAGCGTGACTTGCAGCATGAGATCGGCCAGATCCGACAGGCGGTCGGCCAGATGCTCGACGCTGAGCGCGCCGGCGAGGTCCTGCGCGAGCAGGTGGAACATCTGGGCGTGGTGCGCGTCGCGCAGCGCGTCCATTTGGCGTTCAGCGTCGCCCGCGTGATCGAGCAGGGTGGCACGCAGCTGGCGGCCGAATGCAGCCCAGTCGGGCGCAGCCAGGAGCAGCCGCGAGTCGATCAGCTCATCGAGCAATACCGGATGGCCGGTCAGGTATTCGGCCGCCCAGGGCGACGCCGACAGCATGCCTGCGACGCGCTCGAGCGCCACCGGGTGCTCGTCGAGCAGTGCCAGGTAGGGAGAGCGCCCGCTGATGGATTCCGCCAGATTGAGGCAGCGCCCCAGCGTGACATCGGGGTTCCCGCGCGCGGCCGACAATTCGATCAGTCGCGGCATCAGCGCGTCGAGGCGGACGCGGCTGGCCTCGGGCAGCTGCCGGTAGCGCCCGCTGCGGCGCATGGCGGCCAGGCGGGAGCACGCCGCCTGCGGATCCTCGAAGCCCAGCTCCCCAAGGCGCGCCAGGTTTTCCGGTTTCGGCTCGTCGCCGGCGCTCCACAGCGTGGCAAGCGCGTGGCGCGGGCGTTCCTGCTGCGTGGTGAAGGTCTGCTCGAACTGGCGCGAAACGACGGCTCGGTGCGCATCGAGGGCGGTCATGAAAGCGGGCCACTGCGCGAACCCCATGGAGCGCGCAACCAGCAGGCGATCGGCTTCGTCCTCCGGCAATTCGTGGGTCTGCGCATCGTCGAGGTACTGCAGGCGGTGTTCGACGCGGCGCAGGAAGTCGTAGGCGTTGCGAAGGCCATCGGCTTGTTCGGTGGAGATGAGCTGGCGCGCCTGCAGCAACGCGAGCACCCCCAGCGTCGGGCGCGCCTGCAGGGCCTGCTCGCGTCCGCCGCGAATAAGCTGGAAGGCCTGGGCGATGAATTCGATCTCGCGGATGCCGCCCGGCCCGAGCTTGACATGGGCGGCCAGTTCGCGCCGCGCCACCTCTTCGCGGATCTGCGCGTGCAAGTCGCGCATGGCGGCGAAGGCGCCGTAGTCAAGGTACTTGCGGAACACGAAGGGACGTACCAGTTGCTCGAGCGCATGGCGCGACGCATCATCGCCAGTGAGCGTCCGGCCCTTGATCCAGGCATAGCGCTCCCACTCGCGGCCTTGCGTCACGAGATATTGCTCGAAAGCGTCGAAGCTGATGGCCAATGGCCCCGCATCCCCCCAGGGCCGCAGGCGCATGTCCACGCGGAAGACGTACCCGTCGGCGGTGCGTTTCGATAGCAGCGCGTTGACGCGCTTGCCCAACACGCTGAAATATTCGTGCACGCTGACCTCGCGCCGGACGGCAGGTGACTCTCCATTGGCGCCGCCGGTCGGCGCGCGGGTTTCGCCCTCCTCGGGATACACGAAGACCAGATCGATATCCGAGGAGACGTTGAGTTCTCCGCCCCCCAGCTTGCCCATGCCCACGACGAGAAGCGGCTGTCGCTTGCCGACATCCCCGGACCCTGGAGGCGCAACGGGGACTCCCATGCGCTGGTCCAGTTCGGGCGTGAGCGCATCGATGGCAGAAGCGATGGCGACTTCAGCCAGCTCGGTCATGGCGCCGCACACCTCGGCGAGGGGCGCCAGGCCCGTGAGGTCACGTTGCATGGTGCGCAGCATCACGCGGGCGCGCAGCTCGCGCAGCGTGGCTTCCAGGCCGCGGTTCTTGTGCGTATCGAGAAAGGCGAGCATCGCGGCACGCGTCCATGCACACTGGGTCGCGGTCGATATTTCTTCTTCGAGCTCGGGTCGGGCCTCAAGCAGCTGCCGCGCGTAGCGCGAAAATTCCGCGGCAGGCGGCAGTTGGCCTGCAGCACGCGATTTCCTGGACTTCCCGGCAACGGGTGGCGTGGCGCGTGCAGTCATGAGTGGCAGCAACGCGGTGTCGGCGTAGCCGAAACTGCGAGGGGAAACCGACCCTCGCGTCTCCCTGTATCAGGGGCTGAAAAATTCATTTTGCACCCGGTTTCAAGTGCGGGGGCGGTGGCGCATCGTTGCGGGTAAAATGGAAGTCGGTCGACATGGGGCGCCACGGTGGCGTAATGGCGTGCAGGTGTGACGCCTGGTTGAATCCGAGTCATGGGCTTCATTCTAAGCCCTGGCGAGGTGCCGACGCCCGAGCGGCACACGCGGCAACTTGCGGCCAACTTCCAATCGTGAACGGCGAAGCGTTGAACGATCCGAACAAGACGGGGGACGAGAGTCCGCAGCCAGGCCAGCACAGCGGTCTTGGGGGCGCATTGGCCGCGGCAGGCGATACCGCAGTCAGGCTGGAGCACGCTGCCGAGCAGGTCATCGAGCGCAGCTTCGCGCAGCATCCGCGCTGGCGGATTGCGACGGCGATACTGGGCTGGGCGCTGGTGGCGGCCTATTTCCTGTTCGCCGGCGTTTTTCTGGGGGTGCGGTACTGGCTGCTGCCCAACATTGGCCGCTACTCCGATGTCATCGAGCGTTCCGTGTCCGCTGCGGTGGGTGAGCGCGTCACGGTCGGTGCCGTGCAAGCGGGATGGCAGGGCCTGCGACCGGAAATCAATCTCTCCAATGTGCGCATCCACGATCGCGAGGGGCGCGTCGCGCTGTCGCTCCCGGTCATCGAGGCGGTGGTCGGATGGTCGTCGCTGATCTACGGCACGGTGCGCTTCGAGTCGCTCACCCTCGATCGGCCCGACCTCGAGGTGCGCCGCGATAAGGAAGGCATCCTTTACGTGGCCGGCATGCGTGTGAGCGGCGATGTCAACACGCCGGGATTTTCCGACTGGCTGCTGGCGCAGCGCGCAGTATTGATCCGCGACGGGCGCATCGCCTGGGACGACGAGCAACGCCGGGCGAAGCGGCTCGAACTCGTTGGCGTCAATCTGCTGGTGCGCAACAGCGGCGACCAGCATCGTTTCGCGCTGCGCGCGCTCGTAGCGCGCGAACTGGCCTCGGCGCTGGATGTGCGCGGCGAGCTTCGCGGCGGCAGCCTCGTTCAGCTCAAGGACTGGAGTGGGCGCCTGTTCGCCGAGATCGAGTACACCGATCTTGCGGTGTGGCGACAATGGATCGACTATCCCATTGAAGTGAGGTCCGGGCAGGGCGGCGTGCGACTGTGGGTGGACTTTGCCGAGCACCAGGTCCGCGAGGTGACGGCCGACGTGGCGCTGGCCGGGGTTTCGGCACGGCTGTCATCGGAGTTGCCGATGCTGGAGCTCGATTTCCTGCGTGGCCGTCTCGGTGCCAAGCAGGGGCGCCTTGAGGCGTCGCGGCCGCTGGACATCTTGCCCGGGGAGACCAAGCCGCGCGAGTTTCAGGTGACGCAGGACCTGTTCGGTCGCGGCTTGGTGCTGCGCACCAAGGGCGGTACTGCCCTCGCGCCATCCGATTTTGCCGTGCATCGGGAGGAGGCTGGGGCGGGCAAGGGAGCGCGCGGTGAATTCACTGCCAACGCGCTTGACCTGGAGCCGCTCGCGCATATCGCCGAATTCCTCCCGTTCCCCGCGCCTTTTCGCAAGCGCCTGGCGGAGACCGACCCGCGTGGGCACTTGTTCGACCTCAAGTACACCTGGGACGGCGACCCGGAACAGCCCCAGAAGTTCGCGTTTGGCGCACGCTTCGATGGCTTGAGCGTTCGTGCCAACGCCGGCTTGCCGGGTTTCGCCAACCTGTCGGGCCTGGCTGAAGCCACCGAGAAGGGCGGCACGCTGAACGTTGCCTCGAAGAATGTCCGGCTCGACCTGTCGGACCGTGTTGCGGTGGCTCAGCCGGTGTTCGACACGCTGAGCGGTCAGGTGGGCTGGAAGCACGCAAGTGGAAACCTTGTCCTGAGCTTCGAGCAGATGGCCATGGCGAACGCCGATTTTTCGGGCTCGCTGTCGGGAAGCTATGAGGTGAAGCCGGGGACTCCCGGCATCATCGACCTGAGCGGGCAGTTTCCCCGTGCCGATGCGCGCAATGGCTGGCGTTACATCCCGAACCTCAGCGCGCGTACCCGCCAATATCTCGATGAGTCCATTCTCGGCGGACGCGTCAGCGACGTGCGCCTGAAGATCAAGGGCGATCTGGCACGATTCCCGTTTTCCGAACCGAAGGACGGCACCTTCCAGGTCGCGGGTAAATTCACCGGCGTCGATTACATCTATGCCGAGGGTTGGCCGCGCGTCACCGCGGCAGCGGGCGACCTCTTGTTCGAGGGGGCGCGCATGCAGATACTGTCGCAGCGTGCCAATGTCCTGGGGGCGCGCGCGGTGAATGTGCGGGCCACCGTCGCCGATCTCTTTCACGCGAATGAAATGCTGGTTGTGGAAGGCCAGGCCGAGGGCCCCACGTCGGAGTTCCTGCGATTCGTCGACACTTCTCCTGTGGCAAAGTATGCGGAAGGTGCCACGCAGGATGTGCGTGCGACCGGGAACGGCCGACTGCAGCTCAGGATCGACCTGCCGATCCGCAATCTCCCCGCGGTGCGGGTGGCGGGGAACTACCAGTTTCAGAACAACCAGGTGACGATCGAGGAATTTCCTCCGCTCACGCAAGTGAATGGGCGCCTGGACTTTTCGGAAGCCGGTATCGTGCCGCGCGGCATCACGGCACAATTTCTCGGCGGCCCGGTGTCGGTGTCGGGGCAGCTGCGCGCCGATGGCGCCCTGGTGTTGGCGGCGCAAGGCAGTGCCAACATGACAGCCGTGCGCCGCTCGCTCGACCTGCCGATGCTCGGGCAGGTCAGCGGATCCACGCCATGGCGGAGCAACATCATTGTTCGCAGGCGAGCCATTGATGTCGTGGTGGAGTCGAACCTGCAGGGCGTGTCGATCGATCTGCCGCCGCCATTCGGAAAACTCGCGGCCGAGGTGCTGCCCGTGCGTATCGAGCGCTCGGTCAGCCCGGATGCCGAGATATTCAAGCGCTTTGCATCGTTGCGCGTGCCGGCGGGTGGCGACGTGATTTCGGTGTCCGCGGGGAGGGCACCGGGGCGCGTGAATGCCCTGCTGATACGTCGGGGCGACGGAAAGTCCTTGAGCGTCGATCGAGGCATCGTGGCGCTGAACGAAGCGGTCACCGTCCCTGATCGCGCGGGCATCGTGATTGCCGGAAACCTGCCCGTGCTCGACGTGGAGCGCTGGCAGGCGGCCAGTGGCGACAACAACGCAGCAGCACCGTCCGCGTCTTCGACATCGCCTTCGGCGCTGGCAGCAATCAACCTCAAGATCGGAGCGCTGGACGTCAGTGGCAAGCGGTTCAGTGACCTCTCGCTGCGCGCCACCGCGAAGGGCAGTCAATGGTCGGGTACCGTCGAGGCCAGGGAATTCGCGGGAGAGGTGCAATGGCGCCCGGAGGGGCGGGGTCGGGTGCAGGCGAGGCTGCGGCACTTGACGCTACCCAACGACTTGCCCGTCGCGGCCGGGGTGGTGCCATCGGGTACGACGGCCGCGCCGCAACGGGAACTCCCGGCGCTGGATGTGGTGGCCGAGGAATTCTCCCTGCGCGACAAGAAGCTCGGCCGGCTCGAACTGCTGGCAACCAACAACGAGGCGCGCGAGTGGCGCATCGACAAGCTGCAGCTCAGCACGGACGACTCGACGCTGAGCGTCGATGGCATCTGGCAGACCTGGGCGGCGCGCCCCAGCGTCAACGTCAACCTGAAGCTCGAGGTGAACGATGCCGGAAAGTACCTCGACCGAATGGGCTTCGCCAAAGTGATGCAGAACGGTTCGGCGCGCATGGAAGGAAAGATTGGCTGGGCCGGCAGTCCGCAAAGCATCGACTTCGGCACGTTGACCGGCAATCTGTCGCTGACCGCCGAAAGAGGCCAATTCCTAAAGGCCGACCCTGGCATTGCCAAATTGCTCGGCGTGCTGTCGCTGCAGTCGCTGGTGACGCTGGATCTGCGCGACATGTTTCGCGAGGGCTTTTCTTATGACACGCTGGGCGGCACGGCCACGGTATCGAAGGGCGTGTTGACCACGCAGGACTTCCGCATGAAGGGGGCCTCCGCCCAGGTCAATATGCGCGGCACGGTGGACCTGGCACGCGAAACCCAGAACCTGCACATGCGTGTGGTGCCATCGGTGGGCGACGGTGCATCCACGATCACCGCGCTACTGCTGGCCAATCCGGCGGTCGGGGTGATCGCCACGCTGTTCCAGCGCTTGCTCAAGGACCCGCTGGGCCAGGCGTTTTCCGTGGAATACGACGTGACCGGAACGTGGAACGACCCGAAGGTCGAGCGCACCAAGATCGAGACGCCGAAGGCTGTCCCGGGGTCGAACCAGTAAGGTTGTGTGCGGGAACGCCCATAGAGTGAAAGGATTGGCGGATGAGCAAGGAAAACTTCAAGATCGCCGCGGTGCAGATGGTGTCCTCTCCCGATATCGACGACAACCTCAAGCGCGCCGACGCGCTGATCGCCGAGGCCGCGGCACAGGGTGCGCGCGTGGTCGGCGTGCCCGAATACTTTTGCATTCTGGGCATGCGTGACAGCGACAAGGTGGCGGTGCGCGAGCCCGAGGGCCGCGGCCCGATCCAGTCCTTCCTTGCGGCGACGGCCGCCAGGTACAAGGTATGGCTGGTGGGCGGTACGGTGCCGCTGGCGTGCCCCGATCCGGCCAAGGTGATGAACACGGTTCTGGTGTTCAATGACCGCGGCGAGCGCGTGGCGCGCTACGACAAGATCCATTTGTTCGGCTTCAACAACGGCACCGAGCGCTACGAGGAGAGCCGCACCATCGAGCACGGCCTGCACCCGGTGGCGGTGGATACGCCTTTCGGGCGCATGGGTTTGTCGGTGTGCTACGACCTGCGCTTTCCGGAGCTGTACCGCGCATTCGGCCCCGTCGATGTCATCTGGGTGCCCTCGGCGTTTACCGCGACCACCGGCAAGGCGCACTGGGAGCCGCTGCTACGCGCGCGTGCCATCGAGAACCTTGCCTATGTCGTTGCTCCGGCGCAGGGCGGCACGCATGCCAATGGCCGCAGCACGCATGGCCACAGCATGATCATCGACCCCTGGGGCGTTATCCTTGCAGAGCTCGACAAGGGCGAGGGCGTGGTGGTGGCGGAAGTGGATCCCGCGCACACGGCCAAGCTGCGTGGCCAGTTGCCGGCGCTCGAGCATCGCCGGGTGAGTTGATTCGCGAATTGGCGGTTACGGTTGCATTGCTCGGCTGCCCCTGGGACGCTGCTGGCGCGACCGGCGCGGGGAGTAGAATGATTCGCAATGCGCTGTTCTGCAGGTTCTGCAATACCCCCTCAATTTTTCAGGTTTGACCGCGCCATGAACGCACCCGATTCACTCTTTCGCACCGCCAGCAATTTCCTGCTCGAACCCAACAACCTCGAGCCCGGGAATCTTTCCAGCGTGTTCGGCTCCATGCTCACGCATCGCCTGGATTACGCTGACCTGTACTTCCAGTACACCCGCCACGAGGGATGGAGCCTCGAAGAAGGCATCGTGAAATCGGGCAGCTTCAGCATCGATCAGGGCGTGGGCGTGCGCGCGGTAAGCGGTGAGAAGACGGCCTTCGCTTATTCGGATGAAATCAGTCGGGCGGCGCTCGACGATGCGGCCAAGGCGACGCGGGCCATCGCCGGCCAGGGAGGCAATCAGAAGCCCGCCGCCGTGAACCAGCGCGGCCTGAGCCGCGTGCTCTATCCGGGGCTCGATCCACTCGCCTCGATCGCTGACGCCGACAAGGTGCGCCTGCTCGAGAAGCTGGAGAAGCTGTGCCGCGACAAGGACAAGCGCGTCACCCAGGTGATGGCGTCATTGGCAGGCGAGTACGAGGTGGTGATGGTGGCTCGTGCAGACGGCATGATGGCCGCCGACGTGCGGCCGCTGGTGCGCATGTCGGTGCAGGTGATCGTCGAGCAAAATGGCCGCCGCGAGCAGGGCTCGGCGGGTGGCGGCGGGCGTAGCGACTATGGCTTGTTCACCGATGCGCGCCTCGCCGAATATGCCGACCACGCCGTTTCCCAGGGCCTGGTGAACCTGCGGGCGCGCCCGGCGCCAGCCGGCACCATGACCGTCGTGCTGGGACCCGGCTGGCCGGGCATCCTGCTGCATGAGGCCATCGGACACGGGCTCGAGGGCGATTTCAACCGCAAGGGCAGTTCCACCTTCGCCGGGCGCATCGGCAAGCGCGTCGCATCGAAGGGCGTGACCGTGGTCGACGATGGGACCATCGCCGGCCGGCGCGGTTCGCTCAGCATGGACGACGAAGGCAATCCGACGCAATGCACCACGCTGATCGAGGATGGCATCCTGCGCTGCTACCTGCAGGACACCATGAATGCGCGCCTCATGGGCGTGCCGGTGACGGGCAACGGCCGGCGCGAATCTTTCGCGCACGTGGTGATGCCGCGCATGACCAATACCTACATGTTGAACGGTGACAAGGATCCCGCGGAGATCATCAAGTCGGTGAAGAAGGGCCTATATGCGGTCAATTTCGGCGGCGGCCAGGTGGATATCACCAGTGGCAAGTTCGTGTTCTCCGCCTCCGAGGCCTACATGATCGAGGGCGGCAAGGTCACCTACCCGGTAAAGGGGGCTACGTTGATCGGCAATGGCCCCGATGCGCTCACGCGGGTGAAGATGGTGGGCAACGACATGGCACTGGATTCAGGCGTGGGGACTTGCGGGAAGGAGGGGCAGAGTGTGCCCGTTGGCGTCGGGCAGCCGACGTTGAGGATTGATGGGTTGACGGTTGGGGGGACCGCGTAGTTGTGGCAGGTTTCGCCTGAGGGCGAGTGACTTTCTTTTGCTTCGCCAAAAGAAAGTCACCAAAGAAAAGGCGACCCCGAAACTGCCCTGCGATGCTCGACAGCGCTGGCGGCTGCGGAACTCGGTCGCTGTGCTCCCTCAGACAGTCCTCGCCGAAACCCCAGCGCTGCCTGTGCTTCTCGGCGTCCCCAACGGGGCCCCAGCCCCAACCCATCCCCTGCAAAATAAATACTGCCAATTTTAATAACAAGGCAATATCTCACAAACATCTACAGCAGAAAAACTGACACATGCGTCCATTCCTTGGCGGCTTTTCCGGGGCCCCCTTTGCAGCGCAGGGCAGTCGCCGCAGGCGACCGATGCATCGGGGGTGTGCTTTTCTCTGGTTACTCTCTTTTGCACAAGCAAAAGAGAGTAACTCGCCGTCAGGCGAAACAGCTTTTAGAAAAGAGTACCCCGCCGTCAGGCGAAATGGTTTTCAAAAGAAAGTAACCTGCCGTCAGGCAAAATGATTGCGTTAAGCGAACAGAAGTTCCAATCGATAAGGAGCAAAAAATGGCCAATCCAAAAATAGACAACCAATTCCTCCTCGACTACGCCGCCATCCGCGATATTCAGGAGCGCTATTTCATGGCGGTGGACCGTGGCGACGTGCAGGGCGTGCGCGACTGCTTCACCGACGACGTGCATGCGACCTACCACTTGAAGCCGGTGATGCTCGGCCTGGATGCCATGATGGACCAGACCATCCTGCCGTTCTTCGGGCGGCTCAAGAGCGGCGAGGTGAAGGTGTCGACCCACTTCATGGGCAACTTTCGCCTCGAGCGGTTGGCGGGCGATGTCGCCGAGTGCGAGGTCTATGCGATTGCGACACATGTGCTGCCGGATGCCGAGGGAAAGTCGCACAGCCGACTGCGCACCATCAGCCTGCGCTATCTGGACCGTCTCAAGCGCACGGAGGCTGGCTGGAAAATCTCCATGCGCGTGCAGACACTGGATTGGGGCTGCGAGATGGCCGGCAGCAATGCGACGCCGTTTGCGCAGCGAGTGTTCGCACTCGGCAAGTAGGAACGGCTGCGTGCGGATGTCGGAAATGCGGAGATAATCGGGACACCCGGATCGGGCATTGCGTGCTTAAATTCCGGAATCTATCGTGAGGCGGCAATGAAAAAAATTATTCTTTCACTGGCGGCACTGGTGCTTGTTCTCGTCGCGGCGGCGGGAATCTGGCTGTACTCGTCGCTCGATTCGCTGGTGCTTGCAGCCATCGAGAAATACGGGTCGGAGATGATGCAAACCACGGTGAAGGTGGGGCAGGTCAAGATTTCCCCCACCGACGGCAGTGGTGCGATCGGTGGACTTCGCATCGGCAACCCCAAGGGCTTCAAGACCGAGCATGCCCTGAGTGCCGGGTCCATCGAGCTTGGTGTGGACCTGGGCAGCCTGACGCGCGACGTGGTCGTGATCCGCAAGATCGCCGTGCAGGCGCCGGACATCAACTACGAAACATCGGACGCCGGCAATAATTTCGACGTCATTCAGAAGAACGTCCAGGACTATGTGACGCGCACCGTTGGAAAGAGCGATTCCGCCGCCAAGGACAAGCAACCGGCGAAAAAGCTGATCGTCGATTCGCTATCGATCCGGGACGCGAAAGTGAGCTATGCGCCTGCGCTGTTGCAGGGCAAGTCCATCACGTTGTCGCTGCCCAATATCGAATTGCGCAACATCGGTCGTGCCAAGGGCGGCGTCACCTCAGGCGAGCTCGCCTCGGAGATCGTTGCCGCCCTGAAGGGACAGCTGGTGCACACCGTGGCCCAGTCGGTGACGGGCGCTGCGGGAGCTGCGGTCGATGCTACCAAGAGCGTGGGCAGCAAGATCAAGGGCCTGTTCAAGTAGCCGCAAAAATTATTATCAATTCTGTGATTGACGGGTTTCCTGTTCTTTGTTGGTCAGAGAAATGTGATCAATCGACTGCCCCATTCACTGCGGGCGGATGAGCACGCTGCCGGTCTCGTCCAGGCGCGCGTCGAAGCCTGGTGGCACGACGATGGTGGATTCGGACTCCTCGATCAGCAGCGGCCCGGGCCGGGGTGTTACGCCGAGCTGATAACGCGCGATGACCGGCGTCATCCGCGAACCCAGGGTGGGTCCGAAGTACATGTCGCGTGAACGTTCGGGTATTGCGCCGGCGGCGGGCGCGGTGACGAAGCTGCGGGCCAGCTCGCTAAATTTCAGTGGTGGCGCGCGCAAGGCCACCCGCACGCGCAGCCCCGTGACTTCGATGGGCTCATTGTCGGCGGCGTGTCCGCGCGCCAGCTGGTGCGCGCGGTGAAACGCATTGGCGAGCTCCGCGGCCCGAGCGCTTGAATTACTGATGCGTGCGCGATCGGGCATGGCAATGCTGAGCGTGGCCGACTGTCCGATGTATTGCACGCTGGCGAAGGCTTCCATGACGGGCGCCGCCTGCGAGGGGTGATGCCGGCGCAACTCCGCTGTGGCCTCGGCGGCCAACGCGGCGATGTCCCGCTCCAAGGCCTCGATGGATTGCTCGGGAGACGTGGCATGAATGGCCACGCGACTGCTGGCGATGCGCGTTACCGCGACATCCGAGAACAGCAGGCCGAGGCTGCTGAAGAGCCCCGGGGCGATGGGAACGGCGACCTCCGGCATTTCCAGCTCCGTGGCCAACGCCGCGGCATGCAGGCCGCCGGCGCCGCCGAAAGACACCAGCGTGAACTGGCGCGGGTCGTAGCCGCGCTCGACCGACACGGCGCGCACGGCGCGACGCATGGTGGCGGTGGCAACAGTGAAGATGCCGTAGGCCGCATCGCGCTCGGAGACCTTGAGCTTGGCCGCTAGCGCCGACACTGCTTTGTGCGCGAGTTCGCGGTGGATGCGTTTCTTGCCGCCGGCGATGGCATCCGGGTTGAGGTAGCCGAGCACGACGTGCGCGTCGGTGACGGTGGCCTCCGTGCCCCCGAGACCATAGCAGGCCGGGCCCGGGTTGGCGCCGGTACTCTTGGGGCCGACGCGCAGCGCCCCGCCGCCATCGATCCAGGCGATGGATCCACCGCCCGAGCCTACTTCGGTGAGGTCCACGCAAGCGGCGCGCACCACGTGGCCGGCGCCGCGCATGAAGCCCGAGCCGCGATTGATCGCGGCGCCCACTTCCAGCTCATCGTTCAGCGCCACGCGATGGTCGTTGACGAGGCAGGCCTTGGCCGTGGTGCCGCCCATGTCGAAGGCGATGATGGCCGGGCGCCCCATTTGTTCGGCTAAGCGTGCCGCGGCTACCACGCCCGCGGCGGGACCCGACTCGATGATCAGGAACGGCCGCTCGCGCACCATGGTGGCGCTGGCGGTGGTGCCGTCCGATTGCATCACCTGCGGCTGCGGCGTGACACCGATGGCGGCAAGCGACGTCTCCAGCTGGGTGAGGTAGTCGTGCACGATGGGCAGCAGGAAGGCATTCACCACCGTGGTGCTGGTGCGCTCGAACTCCTTGGGTTCAGGTGCGAGATCGGATGAGCAGGTGAGTCGCAGGCCAGGCAGGGCGGCGGCAATGCGCTTGGCCACGTGCCGCTCGTGCGCCGGGTTGGCGTAGGAATTGATCAGGCAGATGGCCACGGCTGCAACGCCCGCGCCGCGCAAGGTGGCGATGCAGGCGTCGATGTCGGCGTCGACCAGTGGCTCGACCTCTGCCCCTTGGGCATCCATGCGGCCGCCGACTTCCAGCCGCAGTTCGCGATCGACCAGCGGCGCCGGCGGCTCCCAGTTGAGCTCGTACAGGTGCGGCCGGCGCGCGCGACGCAATTCGAGTACGTCGCGAAAGCCGCGGGTGGTGACCAGGGCGATCTTCTGCGAGGTCTCCTCCAGAATGGCGTTGGTGGCCACCGTGGTGCCGTGCACGAAGGCGCTCACGCCCGCGCGCGCGGCATCGGAGAGGTTGTCGCGCAGGCCGCTGGTGATGGCGCGCGAGTAGTCGTCCGGCGTGGAGAGAAGCTTGATCCGCTCGAGCGTGTCGTCGGGGGTGAGGATGACGAAGTCGGTGAAGGTCCCGCCGATGTCGACGCCGATGCGCCAGGTCATGGAGTCCGGGGTCGATGCGTCGCGGTTGGCCATCTTAGGCGCTCCTTGCGGACGCGTTGGCCGCGGTGTTCGTGGTGCTGCCTGCAGGAACGCCCGCTGGCTTTCCATATCCGCCGCCGGTCGAGAGCTGGCAGCGCAACGTATCGCCGGCGTCGAGCTTGAAGAGCCCGATGGCGGGTACCGTCTCCCACGATTTGCTGCCGGAGCGCCGCACCTGTGCTAGCGCGGGTGTGCCGGCATGCCCGCCGACCACTCCGGGCGCCGTGTGCACGTCGCGAATGAGTTCCTGGTTGACCGTGGTGTTGTCGTTCAGCGCGACGTACTCGCGCACCACGCCGGCGGCACTGGCATGGAGGCCGGTGCCGCGCACGTCATCGGCCAGCGCGTATTCGCTGACGCGCAACGGGAACTGCTGCTCGATCGTTTCCACCGGAATGTTGGCGGCGTTGACCAGCGGGTGCGACAGCCCGGGCACGCCTTCGCCCACGGGACGCCCGCCCCAGCCCGGTCCGAGATAGTCGAGGAACACCCAGGCCTTGCCGCCGTCCTTGTGTGTGCGCTGACCGGAAAAGAAGATCGCGCCGCGCCCGCCGGGGGCGGCGGGCAACTGGCCCGGCACGAGGTTCGCCATCGCAGCCATAGCCACGTCGTTGAGCCGGCATACCGTGGAGCCGCGCGCGCTCACGCCCGCCGGGTGCTGCGCGTTGATCAGCGAGCCCTCGGGCACATCGAACTCCAGGCAGCGGTAGAAGCCGTCGTTCACCGGAATGTCTTCGCTGAGCACCGAGCGCGCGGCAAAGGCCGCCACTGACATCACGTCGGCGATGGTGCAGTTGAAGCCGCCGGCTACCTGCGGCGAGGTCCCGGCAAAATCGAAGCGGATCCGATCGCCTTTCTTCACCACCGTGCAGGCGATCTTCGGATTGGGGTTTTCAGGCGCCTTGCTGTCGAGGAAATCCTCGGCCGAGGCGGTGCCGTCGGGGATATCGCGAAGAAACGCCGCGCGCGTGGCGCGCTCAGTGGCATCGAGCAGCCGTTCGATCTGCCCGGCCAGCGCCGCGGGCCCGGTGCGTCGCGCGAACTCCTGGAACTGCGCGGCGCCGGTTTCCAGCGCGCCCAGGGCCGAACGGATGTCTCCGAGCACGGATGAGGGATCGCGCACGTTGGCGGCGATGAGGTCGAGAATGGGCTGATTCACCACGCCAGCCTTCACCAAGGGCACCAGCGGGATCATGAGTCCTTCCTCGAATATGCTCGCCGCCGCAGGCGAAATGCTGCCCGCGTAGCGCCCGCCCATGTCGACCATGTGGCTGACGATGACCGTATAGGCAACCGGCGCATCCCCGGTGTCGAGGAATACCGGCTTGACGAAGAACACGTCGGGCACGTGCACGCCACCCTGCCAGGGGTGGTTGACGAAATACACGTCGCCGCGTCCGGGCACGCCGACCCGTTCGATCATCATCTTCATCAGCCGCGGAATGGCGCCGAGCTGGATGGCCAGCGACAGGCCCTGCGCGACCACGCGGCCCCGGCTGTCGCACACGGCGGTGGAGAAGTCGAGCATGTCGCGCGCCACGGAAGAATAGGCGGAGCGCACGTGGCTGATGGCCATTTCGTCGGCAATGGCGGCCAGGCCGTTGCGCGTGATCTCGAGCGAGACGCTGTCGGCCATGGCGGTATGGGTGGTCGGGGCTGATGTGTGTGTCGAGGGCATGCACTGTCCTGCGGTGAAGATGACGTGGGGATCGTCCAGGGGTTGCCAGGCGCGCCGATGTCTGTGCGGCTTACGCCGCGCGTGACCATGGCTTGCGCAAGCCCCGCAGATTACTGCATGAAACAGGGCTTGTCACAGCTATTGCGCATCGGTGACAAAGCGCGTAGTTTTTGACGTTCAGGATGCACCATTCACTGGAGGAATCATGTGCAAGGAACCGGAAGTCCAAGGGGAGCGCTTTGTCAGCGCCGCGCGAAGCGTGCTTGCTGCGGCGGGGTTCGTACTCGTCGCGATGGGTGGGCCGGGCGAGGCTGTGGCCCAGGGGGCGGCGACGTCGATGAGTCCGGATGCCTGGAAGACGGTGGTGATGGCGGCGCAGAAGGAAGGACGCGTGGTGATGTACACGGCGACGGCACCGGCCATTGCTAACAAGGTGAAGGCTGAATTCGAGAAAACCTACCCGGGCATCGTGTTCGAGTGGCAGCGCGCTGCCAGCGGTCCCCTGACCTCCAAGCTGGAGCAGGAGCGCTCGACGGGTGCGGATGGCGCCGATGTGGCGGTTCACACCGAGTTCACATGGTTCCGTGCCAAGGCTTCGGCGGGCCAGTTGAAGCCTCTCAACGGACCTGCCGCGGCGGCATGGCCTTCATCGGTGATGTTCGACGGGGCGGTGGCCATCGTGGCGCTGGAGCCCGAGGTCATGCTGTACAACACCAACCTCGTCAAGACGCCCGTCACCGGCTACAAGGACGCGTTGCGCCCCGAGTTCAAGGGCAGAATGGCGATTCTCGATTCGGTCTCGACCACCATGGTGGCCTTCTACGACTGGCTGGAGAAATCCTACGGCAGCGAGCACCTGCCTGCGCTGGCCGCGCAGCAGCCGAAGATCTATCCGAGCGTGGTGGTCGGAGCGCAGTCGGTGGCCTCCGGTGAAATCGCGCTGGCGCATTTCATCAACATGTCGACGGCGGTCGCCACCGTGGCTTCGGGGGCGCCGGTGAAGGTGGTGCTGCCCAACCCGACCTTCTCCATCCGCTGGCCGATGGGCGCGCTCGGCTGGTCGAAGCGGCCGAATGCGGCGCTGCTATTGGCTGACTTCCTGATGTCGCCCAAGGGCCAAGCGGCATGGAACGGCGGCGGTGAGTCGGCCAGCCCGCTGCCCAATATTCCCGGCAGCCTCGACAACAGGACGCTGTCGCCCGTGGACCTCGTTCCCTACACCGATGCGCTGGTAAAGACACAGACGGCACGGTGGAACGCCATTTTCAAGAAATAACCGGGAGAGTCTGCATGGAGTTCGGAATCAAGCTGGCCAATTGCGAGCGACTGCCGCTGCAGGATGGTGTGGGCCGCATGGCCGTCGCGGCCGAGAACCTCGGTTATGACTCGGTGTGGGTGGCTGACCATGTCGTCATTCCCAAGGACATCACCGTCGATGAGGCGCACAAGGCCAACAACGAATTCCTTGTGAAGCAGAACGGCGATGCGCTGATCAGCCTTGCCTTTGCGGCGGGAATGACGAAGCGGGTAAAGCTGGGTACTTCCATCATGGTGCTGCCGTTGCGCAACCCGTTGCTGGCGGCGAAGATGCTGGCGACGCTAGATGACCTGTCGGGTGGTCGTGCCATTCTCGGCACCGGCATCGGATGGCTGGCCGAAGAGTTCGAGCGTCTGCAAGCGCCCGACTTCAAGAAACGCGGCAAGGTCACCGACGAGTGGATCAGGATCATGCGCGCCTGCTGGACAGAAAAGAGTCCCTCGTACGAGGGAGAGCACTATTCGTTCGGCCCTATCCACTTTTCACCGCAGCCGGCGAAGCCCATTCCAATCTGGGTGGGAGGCAACAGCGATGCGGCGCTGCGACGGGCGGGCACTCTCGGTGACGGCTGGCTGGGCACGCGCGTCGGTCCCGCCGAGTTGCCGCCCGCGATCGCCAAGGTCAAGCAGGCGGCGGAAGCTGCCGGGCGTGATCCGGAAAAACTCGTGTTTGCCGTTGGCCTGGAGGCCGACATTCTCGCCCCTGGCGCCGCGAAACCCCAGGCTGGCCTGTTCGCACCGCCCGAGAAGGGCTTGATCGGCACGATCGCCGAAATCACCGACCGCGTCGGAAAGCTCAGGGATGCGGGCATGCACTGCATCGAGTTGCGCTTTCGTGCCGCGCGTGACGAGCGCATTACCACACTGGAGCCCACGCTGGAGTCGATGCAGCGGTTTGCAGAAGAGGTGATGCCGGGTTTCAGGGGTTAGCAGGAATGCCGAGCGCTCAAGGGGCTGTTGGCGATTGGATTCGCTAGAGGACGCGGGGTCGAAAATGTCACTGCCTTCGATGCGGCTGGACGGCAGGCTTGCGATCGTCACCGGCGGTGGTGGCACGCTGGGAGCTGTGGCGGCGATGGCCTTTGCGGAGGCCGGCGCGGATGTCGTGGTGGTAGCGCGCACGCTGGCCAAGTGCGAGGCGGTTGCTCAAAAGGTCCGCGACCGGGGAAGACGGTCATTGGCCCTGTCCGTCGATGTGCTGGCACAGGCTCAGCTGGACGGCATGGTCGAGCGCATCATGGGCGAGTGGGGGCGGATCGACATCCTGTTCAACAACGCGGGGACGAGCTCACCGCATGCGATGCTCGAGAGCGGCGTCGAGGAGTGGTGCCGGGTGATCGACGTCAACATCAAGGGTACTTTCCTGTGCACGCGGGCGGTGGCCCCGGTGATGATCGCGCAGGGAGCCGGGCGCATCATCAACATGGGGTCGATCACGGTCAAGGCCGGCATGGCAAACCGTAGCGCCTACGCCACGAGCAAGGCTGGCGTGGCGGCGTTCACTAAATCGCTCGCATTTGAGTTGGGGCCGAGCGGGATCACGGTCAATACAGTGTGCCCGACGTCTATTGAAACCGACATGAACCGCGAACTGCGCACGCAGCAGGCGTCCTTGTACGAAGGACTCATCCGGCGCACACCGCTTGGGCGGCTCGGGCGTCCGGATGACCTTGCCGGTGCGCTGGTGTTCCTTGCCTCGCCCGCTGCCGCCTTCATCACCGGTCAGTCACTGTTTGTCGATGGCGGCTTCACCGCCGGTTGACATTGCGTTGGCCGCAGCGGGCAGGCTCTCCCCGACCTTGCCGTAACGCCGGCTCCAGCCGTTGCGAGTTCCTTCGGCGTGTGCAATTCGCAATGCCGCTGCGCCGCACGCGTGCCGCTCGACTGTTTTCGCTGAAAGTTTTGTCGGTCTTGCCGCGTCGCGGCCATCTTTCGCATGCGTTATGTACAGTAGAATATAACGAGTATCGTGAACCGAAGCGCTGCGATGATTCGATTCTTGAGCATTTTCCTGTTGATGACGGCATTGATCGCGATCAGCCATGCCGGTGAGGCGCGGATCGCCGTTGCGGCCAACTTCGCTGCGCCGATGCAGGTGGTCTCGGCCGCCTTCGAGCGCACGACCGGGCACAAGGCACTGCTGTCATTCGGAGCGACGGGGGCGTTCTATGCACAGATCAGGAACGGCGCGCCATTCCATGTGCTGCTCGCGGCGGACGACGATGTGCCGGCGCGTCTGGAGCGGGAAGGCTTGGCGGAGGCAGGTTCGCGCTTCACCTACGCCATCGGCTCGCTGGTGCTGTGGTCCGCGCGACCGGGATTTGTCGACGGCGACGGCGCTGTCCTGAGGCGGGGTAGTTTCACGCGGCTGGCGTTGGCCAACCCGAAGATCGCGCCCTATGGAGCGGCGGCCATGCGAACGCTGGAGAAACTCGGCCTTGTCGGCACGCTGCAGCCGAAATTCGTGCTGGGCGAGAACGTCGCGCAGGCTTACCAGTTCGTCAGCACCGGGAACGCGGAGCTGGGTTTTGTCGCGTTGTCGCAGGTGATGAAGGAGGGGCGGATTGCCTCGGGGTCGGCGTGGGTCGTGCCGTCGTCGATGCATCGCGAGATTCGCCAGGATGCCGTGCTTCTCACGGCGGGGCGAGGCAATGTCGCCGCAGGCGCGCTGCTGCACCACCTGCGCGAGCCGGCAACGCTGGCACTGATCCAGGGCTTTGGATACCGGCCATGATGCTCGCCATCGATCTTCAGATCGGAATACGTGCATGATGGACGCGGCGGGGCTGATCAGCGCAGACAATATTTCCGTTCTGTGGCTGACGGCAAAACTGGCGGCCGTGGTGACGGTATTGTTGCTGCTGATCGCCACGCCCCTGGCATGGTGGCTGGCCAACACCCGAGCCCGGATCAAGTCCACGGTTGAAGCCATCGTTGCCCTGCCGATCGTCTTGCCGCCCTCGGTGCTCGGCTTCTACCTGTTGGTCGCGATGGGGCCGAAGGGTCCCGTGGGGCAATTCACCCAGGCGCTTGGCCTGGGTACGCTGCCCTTCACCTTTGCCGGATTGGTGGTGGCGTCGCTGTTCTATTCGCTGCCTTTTGTCGTGCAGCCAATACAGAATGCCTTTGCCGCGGTGGACCGCCGCCTGCTGGAGGCAGCTGCGGCTTCCGGCGCAAGCCCCTGGCGGCGCTTCCTCACCGTGGCGTTGCCGCTGGCCCGGCCGGGATTCGTTACTGCCGCGATGCTGGGCTTTACCCACACGGTGGGTGAATTCGGCGTGGCGCTGATGGTGGGAGGCAATATTCCGGGCGAGACTCGGGTCGTTTCGGTGCAGATCTACGGCTATGTGGAGACGCTGGACTACGGCCAGGCGCACGAGCTGGCCATCGTGCTGATGGCCTTCTCGTTCGTGACTCTGCTTGTCCTTTACGCAAGCAACCGCCGCGTCACGCCCTTGAACAGCTGAGCGCCGTGCGCCGGGGAGGTGCTTGCCGGTTTCGCGCCGCCGACGTATCTTCAACCGAGGGCGACAATCTGTCTGCAATGAAAGGGCGTTCATGAGCAATTATTTCGAATCCGAAGACCTGAAGAAATTCGGTGACATCGGGCAGCACGGACAGAAACTCGCGGACGATTTCTTCAAGTACTACACCGATGTCACGGGCGTCGATGGTGCGCTGACCAAGCGGGAGAAATCGCTGATCGCGCTGGCCGTGGCGCATGCGCAGAAGTGCCCCTACTGCATTGATGCCTATACCACGCAGTGCCTGGAGACGGGCTCCAATCCTGAGCAGATGATGGAGGCCGTGCACGTGGCGGCCGTGATGCAGGCCGGGATCACGCTGGTGCACTCGGTGCAGATGCAGAACCACCTGAAGAAACTGGTGCTGTGAACCCGGTCGTCCGGCTCAAGCTGGTGCCTGCGGCGCCGCCACCCTCCAAATACGATTTCGAAGGGCAGCTGCGCCGGCGCGGCATCGACTTGCCGCCGCTGGGCATCGACACGCTACAGGTCAACATCACCAGGCTGTGCAACCAGGTGTGTCGCCATTGCCATGTGGACGCCTCGCCGACGCGCACGGAAATGCTCTCGCCCGAGGGCGTCACGAATTGCCTGGAGATCCTCGAGCGGCATCCGCGGATCGCCACGCTCGACATTACCGGGGGGGCACCGGAGTTGCACCCCGGGTTCGATGGCTTCGTCGAGCGGGCTGTCGAGATGGGCCGAAAAGTCATGGTCCGCCACAACCTCACGGTGCAACTCGATGGCAACCCGCAGACGGGGGAAAGCAAGGAATACCTGCCGGCGTTCTTCGCGAAGCACCGCGTCGAAGTCGTGTCTTCGCTGCCGTACTACCAGGCCTATTTCACCGATGCGCAGCGCGGCACCGGCGTATTCCATAAGAGTATAGAGGCGATGAAGCGCCTGAATTCCGTCGGTTACGGTGTGGAGGGCTCAGGACTGGTGTTGAACCTTGTGTACAACCCCGTCGGGCCATACCTGCCCGCGGCGCAGGCCGGCCTGGAGGCCGAATACAAGCGCGAGTTGAAAGAAAAGTTCGGGCTGCACTTCAACAGCCTGTTCACCATCACCAACATGCCGATCAACCGCTTCAAGCTGCACCTGGACAAGTCAGGGCAGTACCACGCTTATATGGAAAAGTTGCTCGCAAGTTTCAATCCTGCGGCGGCCCAGGGTGTGATGTGCCGCACGCTGATCAGTGTCGGGCACGATGGCCGCATCTACGACTGTGACTTCAATCAGATGCTTGACATGCAGGCTACGGACATCGGTGGCAAGGCGCTCAGCATCTTCGATTTCGAATTCAGTAAGGTGCTCGATCGCCGCATACGCTTCGATGATCACTGCCTCGGGTGTACGGCTGGTGCGGGAAGTTCCTGCGGTGGTTCGACGGGCTGACATTTCCGGGCCTTGTGCATTCGCGCGTGAGTTTATTCCTGCTTTCATGAACTGATTCCAAGATCTGGTGACTTAGAGCCCGTTTCAATAGGAGGGGATGCATCCCCACGCTCCCTTACATTGGGTGACTTTCGCAGCCAGTTCTTAGTTTCGGCACTTGTCACCACTGCCCACGCGGAATAGGGGGTCACGTGTCGTGGTTCATTTGCCTCACGGTCCAACAGGCGAAGGAACCGCTCTAAACCCGACAATTGTGTTTGCGGTCGCTGAAGATGCTGTGAAACAGCGTATCGGTCGAAGATCGTAACTCGTCTCATTGGCTCGATGCAGCCACCCGGAGCAATCCGGTCCGGACTTCCGCCGCGCCGACCGCGTTACGGCACGTGACTTTGCGCCGAGGCCACGGCAGGTGTGCGATATTTGGCAAAATATGTAAATATTTCCCACAAATAATATGCTCGTGGAATAAGATTCTTGCCTGTCCTTGGGGTGGAGGGGTGGTTCTTGTTTCAGTTAAATGTTCGCGGTCTGTCGTGTCAGCGTGCCGAAAATATCCTTTTTTCAGGGATCAGTTTTGCCTTGGAGGGGGGAGCATGGCTGCACGTTAAAGGGCGCAATGGCGCCGGTAAGAGCACCCTTTTGCGGACGCTGGCCGGGTTGGTTCGTCCGGCGTCCGGCGTGGTGACTTTTTCGGGCAGGCTGGGCCCGGCCGTGCGCCGGGTTTTGTGCGGGCACCAGGCCGCAGTGAAGCGGGAACTGTCGGCGGAAGAGAACCTTCGCGTCGGCATTCCGGGGGATAGTCCGGCCTCGGCGGCGCAAGTGCAGGCTGCGTTGACCAAGGTGGGATTGGGAAAAGCCGCTAGCGTGCCGGCGCGCTATCTTTCCGAAGGGCAGAAGCGGCGATTGGTCCTGGCACGGCTACTGCTGCAGTGTGCGGATCTGTGGCTGTTGGACGAACCTGTGAACGGGCTTGACAGCGACGGAGTCGAATTGCTTGGGCTTTTCTTGCGCGAACACCTCGCAAACGGAGGTGCGGCAGTCGTTACCAGCCATCAGCCTTTGCCCGTTGCTGTTGGCAAGTCTCTTGCCCTTTAAGCAGATTGGCATGTCGATCTTTTCCCTCACCCTTCGCCGCGACCTCTTGCTTGTAATCCGAGAGCCGGCGCAGGGAATGGCAGTGCTGGCGTTCTTTGTAATGGCGGCCAGCCTATTCCCAATCGGCGTCGGCCCGGAGAGCGCGCTGTTGCGCCGGATTGCGCCGGGGATCATCTGGGTGGCGGCCCTGCTTGCGGTCCTGCTCGGGCTGCCACGGCTGTTCGAGGCCGATTTTCTGGATGGTACGTTGGAGCAGATGGTGGTCGGGCCGGTTTCATTGGGGCTGTTGGTCTTGGGCAAGATCGTCGCGCACTGGCTCAGTACCGGGGTTCCAATTGTTCTTCTCTCGCCGCTGCTTGCGATTCAGTTCAGCCTCGATCGAGACAGCTTGCTAGTAATGGTCGGGTCCTTGCTGCCTGGCACATTGCTATTGAGCTTGATCGGCGCAATCGGCTCCGCCTTGACGCTGGGCCTGAGAAACAGTGGAGTGCTGGTAACCGTGTTGGTGCTGCCCCTTTACGTGCCGGTGCTGGTGTTTGGTGCGGGCGCACTTGAAGCAGATCTTGCGGGAATGGACGCTGCCGCCCATCTGTACTTGCTTGTCGCGTTGCTGGCGTTGGCCCTGTTCTTCGCCCCCTGGGTGACCGCGGCCGCACTTCGAATTGCACTGGAATAGGAAAGGAGCGCCGATGAATCGCTGGCTGCATTTTGCTTCGCCGCAACGGTTCTACCCCTTGGCCGGTCGCCTGATGCCTTGGCTAGTTGTTAGCGCCGCCTTGCTTGCCTTAGCAGGGCTTGCCATAGGGCTGTTGATCGCGCCGTCAGACGCCCAGCAGGGCGAAGGGTACCGAATCATCTTCGTGCATGTGCCCGCAAGCTGGATGTCGATGTTCATCTATCTGGTCATGGCTTTCTGGGCCGGCGTGGGGCTGGTGCTCAATACGCGCCTCTCGAGCATGATGGCTCAGGCCCTCGCGCCTACTGGGGCTATGTTTGCATTACTTTCGCTGTTGACGGGCGCCCTGTGGGGCAAGCCCATGTGGGGTGCCTGGTGGGTGTGGGATGCGCGACTGACCTCGGAGTTGATTCTGCTGTTCCTGTATCTTGGCTTTATTGCCTTGTACTCCTCGATTGAAGACCCATCGAGGGCGGACCGGGCCAGTGCAGTGCTGGCTCTGGTGGGGGCGGTGAATGTGCCCATCATTTATTTTTCCGTGAAGTGGTGGAGCACCCTGCATCAGGGGGCCTCAGTTTCCCTGACACGGTCTCCATCCATGGCGGTAACCATGCTCTGGGGCATGGGAATCATGGTGCTGGCTTTCTGGGCGTATGCCATCGCGGTAGCGCTGGCGCGCGTGCGCTGCATCATCTTAGAGCGCGAGGCGCGCGCGGAGTGGGTGAAATATGCCGTGGAATAGCCATTGGGTCGGCGTCGCGGACTTTCTTGCGATGGGGGGCTATGCCTCATACGTGTGGATTAGCATCGGCGCCTGCGCGCTGGCGGTGCTGATCGAGTCGCTGCAATTGCGTCGTCGTCATCGTGCAGCCGCGCGACGGGTATCACAGCTGCGGGGTGAAGCGTGAAGCCCCGGTGCCTGAGGATGGGTTGGATTGCCGTGGGCGTTCTCAGTCTGGGCGTGGCAACGGCTTTCACTCTCAAGGCGTTCAACAGTAACCTGGTTTTTTTCATCACCCCGACGCAGGTTGCAGCGGGCGAAGCGCCACAGGCGCGCGTCTTTCGCGTCGGGGGCTTGGTCAAGTCTGGCAGCGTGGATCGTTCGGAGATGACGGTACGCTTTGTGATTACCGATACTGCGAAGGAGGTTCCGGTGCAGTACCAGGGAATTCTGCCCGATCTGTTTCGCGAGGGTAAGGGGGTCGTCGCACAAGGCAAGCTGGACGGCCAAGGCCGGTTCATCGCAAGCGAGGTCCTAGCCAAGCACGACGAGAACTATATGCCACCCGAGGCCTCGCATGCTTTGGCGCAAGCCCGTAATCAGGCGGGTACGCCGCCCCAACCGGAGCGCACGCCATGATTCCGGAACTGGGTCATCTGGCCCTGATTTTCGCCTGTGTCGTGGCGATCGTTCTAGGCACCTTGCCTTTGCTTGGGGCGCATCGCCAGCGGCAAGATTGGATCGCACTGGCACGGCCCTGCGCGCTCGTCTTCGCGTTGCTGGTACTGGCGTCCTTTGCCGCCCTGAGTTGGGCGTTCCTGCGCGACGACTTCTCGGTCCTCTATGTGGCGCAGAACTCCAACTCTTTGTTGCCTTCAATGTATCGATTCGGTGCGGTTTGGGGTGGGCATGAGGGCTCACTGTTGTTGTGGGTTGCCATGCTGGCGCTGTGGATGCTAGCTGTGAGCGTGTTCTCCGGGCAATTGCCGGAAGCCTTTATGGCCAGGGTGCTGGGCGTGCTTGGGTTGGTCGCGGCGGGGTTCCTGATTTTTGTGCTTTTCGCATCGAATCCGTTTGAGCGATTGCTGCCGGTTCCGGACAACGGGCGCGACCTCAACCCGATGTTGCAGGACCCCGGGTTGGTGTTTCATCCCCCTATGCTTTACATGGGGTATGTGGGGTTCTCGGTTGCATTCGCCTTTGCGGTTGCCGCCCTGCTCGGTGGACGCTTCGATGCGTCGTGGGCGCGCTGGACAAGACCCTGGACCATCGCCGCCTGGGTTTCCCTGACGCTGGGCATCGCCATGGGCAGCCGCTGGGCCTACTACGTGCTGGGCTGGGGTGGCTGGTGGTTCTGGGATCCGGTCGAAAACGCCTCGTTCATGCCCTGGCTGGCTGGCACGGCGCTGATGCATTCCCTGGCCGTGGCCGAAAAGCGAGGCACGTTCCGCGCCTGGACCGTATTGCTGGCCATCACGGCATTTTCGCTGTCGCTGCTGGGCACGTTCCTTGTTCGTTCAGGAGTCCTGAGTTCGGTGCATGCATTTGCCACCGACCCGCGCCGCGGGTTGTTCATTCTGGCCCTGCTCATCTTCGTCGTCGGCGGTTCGTTGACCCTTTTCGCTTTTCGTGCAGGGCAGATAAAAAAGCAGGGTAAGGTCGACTTCGCGCTCGTGTCGCGTGAATCGTTCCTGCTGACCAATAACGTACTCCTGGTTGTTGCGACGGCCACGGTCCTGCTTGGGACGCTGTATCCCTTGGCTATTGATGCGCTGAGCCTGGGGAAACTATCCGTGGGGCCGCCGTATTTCAATACGGTCTTCGTACCGGTCATGATGCCGCTGCTGCTGCTCATGGGGATCGGACCGATGGTGAGTTGGCGGCAAGCGGATCTTGCTGCGCTGGTGCCGCGCCTGCGCTGGGCTGCCTTGCTTTCCCTGGTGGGCGGAATGTCCGCGCCGCTATTGTTCGGGGATTGGTCGCCATTGACCGCGCTAGGTCTGGTTCTCGCGATGTGGATTATTGCGGGCGCTGGGTTTCAGATCTGGGATCGCTCACGTGCAGGCCGGCCGGCCTTAGGTTGGTGGGGTATGCAGATCGCCCATATCGGGGTTGCGGTGTTCGTTGTCGGGGTGACCATGGTGAAGGGATTCGAAACGGAAAAGGACGTACGGATGGCGCCCGGAGATACGGTCAGCATCGCCGATCATTCGTTTCGTCTGGTGGGGGTGCGGGAGCGCACCGGCCCAAATTTCACAGCTGTAGTCGGGGACGTCGATGTGCTTCGGGACGGCAAGGTCATCGACGTTTTGCACCCGGAAAAGCGGGTTTATTTCTCGTCGTCCAACCCGATGACTGACGCCGCCATCCGAACTGGCTGGATGCGCGATCTGTATGTTTCTCTGGGAGAGCCGCTTGACGGTAGCCTCGACGGCGCCTGGAGCGTGCGTATCTACGACAAACCGTTCGTGAGCTGGATCTGGATTGGGTGCTGCCTCATGGGGCTTGGTGGTTTGTTCGCAATGAGTGATCGCCGCTACCGCAGTCGGCGTGGGGCCAAGGACGGTTCGCCCGTATTGGAGGGGGCACTGACATGAGCCGCTATCTGTTCCCATTAGGGGCTTTCGCGCTGCTTGTCCTGTTGCTATCGGTGGGGCTGGGCAAGGACCCGCGCCAGGTTCCATCGCCCCTGGTGGGGCGTGTCGCGCCTGCGTTCAGTGTGCCAGAGCTGAAAGCCGTGGGCGAACAGGTCTCGCCCGCCGATATGCGGGGCCGCGTCTGGTTGCTCAACGTCTGGGCATCCTGGTGTGTCTCTTGTCGGGAGGAGCATGCGTTGCTGCTCGAACTGGCGAAAGATGTGCCGATCATTGGTCTCAACTACAAGGACCAGCGGGTCGATGCACGCAGATGGCTCGAACAGGCAGGTGACCCGTACCTGCGCAGCGCTTATGACGGTGACGGCAGGGTGGGGATCGAATACGGCGTGTATGGCGTGCCCGAGACCTATCTGATCGACGCCAATGGATTTGTGCATTACAAGCAGGTCGGGCCCATGACCCGCCAGGTCTGGGAGGAAAAGATGCGTCCGTTGCTCAAGGAGATGCGCAAATGATGCTCGAGAAAGTACTGATGGTGGCGATGGTTGTGTTGGGCGTTATTGTCTTGGCAATGGTTAATTTTCCTGCACTGGGCGCCGAGGCTCGGCCCTTGTCCGCGGAGCCCGTCGAGGAAGCGCGACTGCAAGCGATCGCCGAGGACTTGCGCTGTCTGGTGTGCCAGAATGAAACGCTCGCGGCATCCCGGGCGGAGCTGGCCGAAGACTTGCGCCGGGAGATACGTGGGCTCATTCGACAAGGCAAGAACGACGCCGAGGTCGTGGACTTTCTCGTTGTGCGCTATGGCGATTTCATACGGTACCGACCGCCATTCAAGCCGATGACCTGGCTGCTTTGGCTCGCGCCTTTCCTGATGTTGGTGGCCGGCTTGGGCTTGTTGTATCGGCTCTTGAGCGGTCGCACCGATGCGGCAATCGAGGAGGAGCCTGAGGCATGAACAACATGAATACCTTCATTCTTCTTTCGGCGCTGCTTGGGCTGCTGAGTCTGTCTTTGATATTGAGACCATGGCAGCTAAGGCGTGCTACGGTCAGCCATGGGGGCGTTAGGTCGTCGCGCACTGCATTGGCCTTAGCGCTCCTGATTCCGCTTGCCGTGGGTGGGATCTACGCCGGGCTTGGCAACCCAGCGGGGCTGCAGTCCGGTGACGGCGATGGCCTACAAGGGGCGCATCGTACCGGGGCGGCGGATATCGAGCGGATGGTGCAAGGTTTGGCGCAGAAGCTGGAGAAAAATCCGGACGATCCGAAAGGCTGGATCATGCTCGCCCGCTCGTGGAAGGTCATGGGGCGCTATGGAGAGGCGGAGCAGGCCTTCGCAAGGGCGGGAAAGATGGTAGGCCGGGATGCAGATCTGCTGGCCGAATACGCCGATGTTGTGGCTATGCGCGATGGCGGAAGACTGGCGGGCAAGGCTTCGGACCTAGTGAACAGGGCGCTTGCACTCGACCCCAATCACCTGACGGCCCTTTGGATGGCGGGTACGGCAGCCTACCAACGCAAGGATTATTCCTCCGCACGGCGCAACTGGGAGCGTGTACTGAAAAAACTTCCCGCAGATTCGGCGGATCGGAAGGTGATACTCGCCAACCTCGATGAAATTCGTATTCTCCGGGGTGAGGCTCCGGGTTTGGTCAGGGCGGAGTCGCCAAAGCTGGTACAGGTGGCGAGCAAAACGGCCACCCCCACTGACAATCCAGCATCGGCGCGCTTGGCGATTGGCGGCACGGTGCGACTTGCGCCGAGTTTGGCGAGCAAGGTGTCACTCGACGATGCGGTGTTCGTATTCGCTCGTCCGGCTACAGGGTCGCGCATGCCGCTCGCGGTATTGCGGGCTCGTGTGTCCGACCTGCCAATGGATTTCGTGCTGGACTCTTCCAATGCGATGAGTCGCGAACATACGTTGGAGCGGGCAGGAGTGGTGGTGGTGGAGGCGCGCATTTCGAAGCATGGCGATGCCAAGTCGCAACCGGGCGACCTGATCGGGATGCGCGCAGGCGTCGAGGTGGGGGCCAAAGGCGTTGCGATTCTGATTGATCAGGTGCTGTAGGGGGCGGCGTACTTCAATCAGGCTTTGCAAACACCCGCTTAGGGGGGGGATTTCCACGAGTTATGGGCCTTCGTGACATACTTCGGGGGTCGCCCCTTCCTCTTCCCGAAATATGTCCGCTCAAGTACCGCTGCAGCCTCTGGTCAAGACGCTTCGTCATATCTTGCGACCCATCGTGCGACTGCTTCTGGCCAAAGGGATCGGCTATCCCTATCTGATCGAGGTGATCAAGGAAATTTACGTGGATGTCGCTCTCCGCGAATTTACTTTGCCGGGGAAGTCCCAGACCAACAGCCGAATCACGCTGTTAACGGGGGTACATCGAAAAGACGTCAAACGGTTGAGGCAAGTCGAACAGGATGTTCTTAAAGTACCTGAGGCAGTTTCTCTCGGTATGCGCGTGGTGTCTGCCTGGTCCATGCCTCCATTTACGGACAAGAATGGCAAGCCTGCGCCACTACCCCGTTTGGCCAGTCAAGGTGGCGAAAGGTCATTTGAAGGCTTGGTGGCTTCCATCAGCAAGGACTTTCGCGCGAGAGCGCTGTTGGACGAGTGGCGCAGCCTGGGCGTCGTTCGCTTGGATGAGCAAGGGTGCGTAGTCCTCGATACCGCAGCATTTATTCCATCCAACAATTTGGAGCAGCAAGCGTATTACCTGGGGCAAAACCTTCATGACCACGCAGCGGCAGCGGTAGCCAACGTGCTTTCAGGTCAGCGGCTTTTCCTGGAGCGTAGTGTCCAGCACGAAGGTTTGGACGCTGAAATTGTGGTGACGATGGCGAAAGAGGCCGAGCGGAGCGGAATGCGCCTGCTGCAAAGTCTCAATCAGAAGTCACTGGAGGCACTGTCTGCAAAGCGAAGGAGCCGCAGACGCGATACGGGACGCTTCACGTTTGGTATCTATTTCTACAGCGAAGCTGACCGGACCAAGGACGGTGACTTCCGGTAGGCCCCGATCCGGGTCGGGAGATCGAAAAACTCCTGGAGTTTTCGCTGGATCGCCTCATTTCTGTTTATGGCTGACGTTGTTGATGTCGTTTAGAGCCTCCGGTGTGGTATGGGCGAGGTCACCACACGACACGCGACATCCGCCGAGGAAAGCACCCTCGTCGCAGCTTTTCCCTTCGCGATACATCCCCACACATTAATTGAATTTTTATTCCATAAACTGATAAATATATGTGATTTTGATCACATCGCTTCCGGAGGCCCTGTGCGAGTATGACATTGACATTGGGCTTTTCTAGTCTGTCGAAGCAGGGTGTGAATGATCGTTATGACTCAACTGATCGAAAGCAGGGGAACTAAAACTTACGCAGTGAAAATCTGCTCTGTGCGCTGCCGCAATATCGTAGCGGCGGCGAAACTACTGCGGGCGGAGTGGGGAAATGCACATATCAAGGATGCCGTCGATTATGAAAAATCGAGGCGTCGTCAGTTCCAGTCGGGATCTGGCATCGGTGGAACAGGCTGAAAAAATTTCAGCGTTGTACCGAGGGGTCGTTTCTGCGTGGGCGTCAGTCGTGTGCTAGCCCGCATGTCCCGTAGGTTATATGCCCGAGTCGATGGAGGTGGGACGTCGTGTTCTTCTGCCAATGTGAGGCTAACCGGTGCGCGATGTTGCCCCCGTTAGCCACCGCAAAGGCTCGCGGGAGGGGCGGGTTCCCACTCACCGAGAACAATTGACGGGAACGCTGGATTGGTCTGCCACTTTGCCTGCGCTGGCAACGCGGGTCGGAATTTCCCATGATGCCGCGTTGGGCGCGACGAGCTAAAAGCATAACCTCAGCCAGAGCGTCTCGAGCTGTGGCCGGTGCAAGCCGTTCGAATTAATTGAAATCCGCACTACTCGCGCGCTCAGGCGCACGCACGCCGTTAGCTTCAATATCTTTAATCGAACGGCCTGGACCTCTGCGCCGTCGCGAACCGCGTGCCCTGCAGTGCCGGCCGCCGCAGCACCTGCATGAGCACATTGGCCATCGCCTGCAGGTGCAGACGCAATTCACTGGGACGTATCGTCGGCGTGCCGTCCCGTTCGGAATGCAGCGTCCTCGGTTCAAAAATGCGGGTGTCCGTGTCACCGAGAGCACAGTGCAACTGCTCATATAGTTCAGTGTCGGAAACGCTTTGGCTGCAAGTGGCGCATCACATTGCGTGGTTTCTCATTGCCCTCCACCTGATCGGCCTGGGCGAACACCCGCGGCGCGCGGCTCGAGCTGCCGTTGATCGTTTCAGACGAGGACTCGGTGAACACTCGGGCCAGCGTGTCGCTGGCTGGCTGCGTCCCCTTCGCATGGAGTATCTGCGGCTCAACCCGGCGTCGCAGCTGCTCATTGCTGCGCCAAACCAACCGCGGTTCCCACGTACCAGTTCATCTGCTTGTTTCGGCAAGATATCGAATTCCAGTGCAGAGTGATGCACGCCGCCGGCCAGGCGCTACGACAGATACATCCAGCAGCAGCGCATAGGTCGCCTGGGTCTCATGTTCTGCTTGCAGCGGTTGGATATGTCTTCGCTCAATTCCAGCCGATAGAACATGCGCTTGCCCGTAAAGGGATGCGCCTGCAATTCGTATTGGCTGCCAATACCCCCAGCGGCGGGTCATGCCGTGGCATCTTGTGCTTGACGAGTGGCAAGTTGTGCTCATCGCCTCAGTCGCCGATCCGTTAAGCATAGGCGCCGCCCTCAAAGCGTGCCGTCACTTCAAGGCTGGTGTAGTGCCAAAATTCTGATTGCATTCCGCTGCACGCTGTCATGACGAAACGACCCCTTAGCATTATCTGCTTGCCGTACAAACACGGCTATGCCAACAGGGTCGATTCCAAGCAATGAGCTGCCTGAGAGATTCGGGCAAGAATTCGGCACAGTTTATTGTGTCCCGAACTTAGTTTCCACGCGTATCCCTAGCTCCTTTAGCATCGGTGTGGGCAATATACCCCCGGCACATACGATCACTGCGTCGTTAGGCAGTTCCCTGGCATGACCCGCTTCATTCAGCAACAAGGTTTCCGCAGCAATGGACAGGACGCTTGAGTTGAGGGAGACAGTCAGCCTTCCCGCAGCACTGGCGTCATTGAGCCACTCGCGATTCTTGGGTTTGACTCGTCCAAAAGCCTCGCCGCGATAAGAGAGCGTGACCGTGGCGCCAGGCTGTTCAGCGATGGCAATAGCCGCTTCAATGGCACTGTCGCCTCCGCCCACCACGAGTACGCGCATTCCCCGATATTGCTCCGGGTCTATCAGGCGATAGACGACCTTCGGATGGTCCTCGCCAGTCACCCCAAGCTTTCTCGGAGTACCCCGACGACCAATCGCCAGCAGCAGGTTTCGCGTGCGGTATTCCCGCTTCGGGGTCCGGACCACGAAACCCTTGCCGTTGCCGATTGGCTCCACTTTCTGCATCGGTTCGCTGAAGTTAAGAGGCAAGGAGAATTTGTTAACTATTTCCTGCCAGAAAGCGAGCAAGGATTCCTTGGATATCTCCCCTAATTGGGCTTTGCCTACCAGCGGCAGGTTTACGGGCTGGGTCATCACAATCTTGTTGCGCGGATAGTGGTAAACGGTCCCGCCTAGGGAATCCTCCTGTTCGATGGTGACGAACTTAAGTTTGTGCTCCACGGCGCCGAGGGTCGCGGTAAGACCAGCCGGTCCCGCACCGACGATCAGCACGTCCAGTTCTCCTTCCTCGCCTCTTTGCTTTGCGATGTGCTGGAGCGCCTGGCGGCCCTGCTCAGCCGCTTTGCGCACCAGGCCCATTCCTCCAAGTTCGCCCGCGATATAAATGCCCGGGACGTTCGTCTCAAAGGTCGGTTGCACGTAGGGAATGTCCATGCCCCGCCTCTCCGTGCCGAAGACGAGCGTGATGGCCTCGGCAGGACAGGCAGCCGCGCACGCGCCGTGTCCGATACAGATGGAAGGATTGATTAGAACGGCCTTGCCATCGACGATGCCGATGGCCTGCTCGGGGCAGGCCTTGGCGCATGCGCCGGACCCCACGCAAATAGCGGGATCCACCACGGGATGAAGACTTGGGGGCTCGACAAGTCCCAGCTGCTTGTTCTCTAACAAGGTAGCGCGCGCGCCGACCTCGCGCCGCTTGCGTAGCTGCACGTGGCCCCAAAGTAGCACGCACAGCGGCAGGATGTACGCCAGCCAGTAGGGTTCGGCGATCACCGCTTCCCCTTGTCGTTAGAATCCTGCTTGATTATTTTTCGCCAGTCATCTGCGGCGACATGGCAGCGTTCACAATCGGTGCCCACGCTTGAGAAATGTACGTCATCCTTTGCGTGACAGCCAACGCAACGCTTGTCGGTTGTCGTGCTGTAGAGAGGCGTGCGATGGCAGGCATTGCATTTTGCAGTCAGGTGCTTGTCCCTCAGACTGAACTGGGTTTCGCCATCATGGTCGAACTTTGCGTACTTGAAGCCGCGGTCGTCGTGGCAGCTCTCGCATTTGGTGCCGAAATTACCCTTGTGACCTTTTCCCTGGTCCTCTTTCTCATGGCAGGAGATGCAGCGCGTATCGGTCTTGCTGTTCGAGACCGGTATGCGATGACAGGCATTGCAGGTGACAGACTGATGCTTGTTCTGGAGTTTGAACTGGGTTTCGCTATCGTGGTCGAATCGGCCGTACTTGAAGCCGCGCTCGTCGTGACAGCTTTCGCATTTGGCGCCGAGATTGCCCTTGTGACCCTTGTCCTGGTCCTCCTTCTCGTGGCAAGCGATGCAGCGCGTCTCCGTCTTGGTGATGTACAGGGGCGTAATGTGGCAGGCAGTGCACTTGGCGGACTGGTGTTTGCTCCGCAGCTTGAACTGGGTCGCGCTGTCGTGGTCGAACCGGTTGTACTGAAAGCCCCGCTCGTTATGGCAGCTCTCGCATTTGTCCCCGAACTTACCCTGGTGCCCTTTGTCCTGATCATCCTTGGTATGGCAGGCAACGCATTGAGTCGGAGTGGGGCTGCGAACCTTGTCGGCGCGACGCTTGTCGAGGTTTTCATCCTTGTGGCAACTCTGGCACTTCGCCTGCGCGTGCTTTTCCTTCAGAGGAAAGTGTGTATCTAGGTCGTGGTTGAATCGAGCGTCCTTCCAACCGGCTGCGGAATGGCATTTGTCGCATTTGTCGCCAAGACTGCTCCGGTGCGCGTCGTCGCTGCGGTGACATGCAACACAACGGGTTGGCGTTTTTTCGCGAAATGGGGGCGTCCGGTGGCAACTTTCGCATTTAACCGTACGGTGCTTGTCCAGGAGCGGAAAATGTGTATCCCTGTCATGCCGAAACGTAGGGCGTTTCCAGTTGGATTCGTTATGACACTTTTCGCAGGTCGATCCGTAGGTTCCCTTGTGGACGTCGTCCTTGCGGTGGCAACCAACGCAGTCGCGCGGGGTGTTGGTGTATCGCTGGTCACGGTGGCAATCGCTGCACTGCGCGTCGGCGTGAGAGAGCTTCAAGGGGAAACGGGTCTTGTCGTGGTCGAAGCGAGCGTCCTTCCATGTCGATTCGGTATGGCAGCTGCCACACTTTTCCCCCAAGCCGCTTTTGTGCTTGTCATCTATGCGGTGGCAGTCCACACATTCGGCGGGCGCTCGGCGCCAGGGCTCTCCGTTGCGGTGGCAACTGCTGCATAGTTTGGCCTGATGCTTGCCTTTGAGCTTGAAGTCCGTCTGGTCATGGTCAAAGTGCTGTGTGTCGAGTTTGACAATTTTGGCATTCCGGCCCTTGTGCTCGGTATGGCAAGAGCGACAGGTCGTGTCTTTCAGCCTTCCGTGATAGCCCTGGCCCGACTTCACGTCCGCGGCTACGGGCTTATGGCAATCGAGGCAAAGTGCGGGCTGGGCCGCCCGGTTGCTGCGTACGTGGCACTTGCCGCATTCGTGTTCGATGTCCGCGTGGTGCTTGATCACTGCGCCCGGCATCAGGGCTGACTCCAACGATTGCGGCAGCGCTGGGCTGCTGATCAGCAAGACTGCGAAAAACAGCCAGCGCATCGCTCAGTATGTGTGCACGGCAATGACGTGGGCTAGCGCGGTCAGCACTAGCATGCCAAGAAAGGGGATGTGCACTACATGCCAAAGGGCAAACAGCCGCACATAGGCACTGAATTGGGCGGTCTGCTGTGCGGCAGTCAGGGTGGCTGCTATGGATTGGTGAACACGCCTCTGACCCGGGATGAGCTTCCGTATGCGGCGGTTGCTGGCCCGACGGCGCTGTCCGAGCCCAATGAAATGCAGAAACTGTCCTAGCTTGCCTGGAATAGGCTGACCGACGTGATGCAGGTAGGCGGTGATTTCCGCCCGTACCGCAGGAAGCCCGGTGAGGGTCCGATCTATGGTTTCCAATTGCTTGGAGAGCACCTCCGTCAATTCTTTGAGAGTCGCTTCACGGCCGTAGAGACCGTGGTGAATCCTGCGGTAGAGAAAGCGCCCGACGACGCCGCTCGCGGCTACCAGCAGCATGCTGGCTAGGGCGACGGCCGCATTGAGCGAGCCCACATGAAACGCCGAGTGATATAGCACCAACAAGGGGCCCCCAATGCCGGCGACCATGTGGAAGCGAAACCAGTGGCGCAGCGGGCCAAAGAACTTGGTCCACAGAATGCGTTTTCGCAGTGGATAGATCAGGAGGGCGGCCATCAAGGTGCCGCCGGCAACGCCCATCCAGTAGCCGATGTCGGATGCCGGGGTATAGGGCTGCCATTCGTGCACATACCAGGCCGTTGTACCCAGCAGCACAGCTATGGCCAGCCCCGCGCTGAGCCTCAATGCTCGAGCGGAGCCTTCCGGTGAGGTGGCGGGTATGGAGTCCATCGGAAGGGAATGCGGTAATTTTGCCGCTAAATCAATTGGTGTTGTTGACATGACATTCGCATATATGGGAAAGTTTCACACAAGCAAGGTGGAAAATTATCACACACTGAGATGACGGTGCAAGACTCTTCGCAAGGTGTGCGTGAAGTTTTCATTCCTGCCGAACCTGCCGCAAGCGGGAGTGGCAATCGATCCAACTTTAAATAGGAGTGGTCAAATGAACCTGAAAAGACTATTGCTGCAAGTGACCACCGCTGTCGGACTGATAGCGGCAATTGGGCAGGTGGTGGCCGGCACCATCACCGGTTCGGCACATGACTTTTCGACGCAGGCCTGGACTGGGGCGACTGCGGGGGCACCCAACGGCGGCCGCATCTGTATCGCCTGCCACACACCGCACCGGTCGGACACATCGGTAACTGACGCGCCCCTGTGGAACCACAAGCTATCGACGGCGTCGTACACCTTGTACAGCAGTCCTACGATGGATGCGTCTGTGACAGCACTCGGGGGGAATTCGAAGTTGTGCCTGTCCTGTCATGACGGCACGGTGGCTGTAAACAGCTTCGGCGGAGTGACGGGAACCACGATGATTTCGGCCGCCAATAACATTGGTACCAACCTCAAGGCGTCCCATCCAATCGGGTTCACCTACGACTCGGCCCTCGCGACCAAGGACGGCTCGCTCTTCGATCCGGCAAGCAAGCAGGTCACCATCGGTTCCGGTACCCAGACGCGCACAGGCACCTTAACGGCCACGCTGCTGTTCGGTGGAAAGATGGAGTGTGACTCGTGCCATGACGTGCACAACACCTTTACCGTAGGTGGTTTGGGCTCCGGTCTGGTCAAAGTTGATCCGGCTGGTAGCAAGATCTGCCTTGCCTGTCACAACAAGTAACCCAGCGGGACAGGCTGGGAGTGTGTTTCACGCCAGCCCGCCCTGCGTTATTAGGAAGTGGAGTCAGCAATGGTGGAAAAAAATGGGCTGTTGAGGCGGGTGGCGGGCTTGGTGCTGGCCGCCTGTGTTGGCGCATGCGCGAGCACTGCGCCGAGGGGCGACGGCGAGGGCGGCAATACTGTCTACTACCCCCCCTTGCCGGAGTCGCCGCGGATCCAGCACCTGGTCACCCTGGCGACGGACACAGACCTGGTTGCTGGGGATAACGGGTTCGCAAAATTCATTCTAGGCGAGGACAAGAAGGAATCGCGGTTGCTGCAGCCGTATGGAACTGCCATGGACCATGGGCGGCTCTATGTGGCGGACACCGGAGCCGGCGCGGTGGCGGTGTTTGACCTGGCCGCACGTAAGCTTGAGTATGTGGGCGGCTCCGCCGGCGGCCGTATGAAGCGGCCGATCAACATCCGTATCGACACGGACGGCAAGCGCTATGTCACCGACACCGGGCGTGATCAGATCCTGATCTTTGACCGCAGCGATCGCTATGTCTCTTCCCTGGGGGAAGAGGGACAGTTTCGGCCGGTCGATCTGGCCATCGTCGGGGAGCGTCTTTACGTAGTGGACATCCTGCACCACAGCGTGCAGGTGCTGGACAAGACCAGTGGAAAGCTGCTGTTCCATTTTGGCAAGGCGGGCTCGGCAGACGGCGAACTGTTCCATCCGACGAATATCGCGGTGACTCCGGAGGGGGAGTTGCTGGTGGTGGACACTAGCAACTATCGCGTGCAGCGCTTCACGGCGAGTGGTCAGTTCATCCGTTCTTACGGCGCCGTGGGGGCGAGCCCCGGAAGCTTTGCCCGCCCCAAGGGCATTGCCGTGGACCCGGCGGGCCGTATGTATGTTTCAGATGCCGCCTTCGAGAACGTGCAACTCTTCGACCGGGACGGCCGTTTGCTGATGTCTTTTGGCCAGCCAGGCGACGGGAAGGAGGGCCTCAACCTGCCGACCGCAGTCACCATAGACCGGGACAACATCGAATGGTTCAAGCGTTATGCGGGCAAAGGATTTGATATCGAATATCTGATCTTCGTCGCCAGTCAATTCGGGCCCAATAAGATTGATGTCTTTGGGTTCGGCCGTCTGCAAGGCAAGGACTATCCGATCGATGCTGTAAGTATCAGGGCGGCCGACAGTGAGCTGGCTAAGTAACTTGACCAGCATCAAATGTCATATCGAAGCGTCTACGACTGGGGCCTTGCGATCGTGCTCATGGGATTGGAGGTGGCGTCGCTTCGTGCTGAGGACATCGTGCCGTTTCGAGTGACGGGTGTGGACGGGTACGCGACGCTGCGGTACTTGGGTGACGGGTCAACCACCAGGGAGGGAACGACAGCGGGGAGCCGTCAGCAGCAGGGGGACATGCGCGCCGAGATATTTCTCAACGGACATGGGTTCGTCTATCACCCCAATTTTCTGACGCTGGACGTTGGTGGTGGGCCAATACTGAGCCGGCAAAGTTTTTCGGGGGAGAGTGGCGCGGATTCCAACACCGCCACTCAGTACAACCTGACCATGAGGGCAACGTTGCTCAAGGACAAGCCCTTTCGGGGCAGCCTCTATTTTGATCACCTTAACCCCACCCAAAGTATCGCGCCCGGTCAAATCATGACTCAGGAGAATCGGCGCTATGGAGGGGAATTCTCCTTGCTCTCCCCGGTCACGCCGGTTCCGCTGAACTTTGCGTACAGCCATGCTGAATCCAAGGGCAGAGGATCAGATCGAGTCGTGGACGACAACACGGAACAATTCAGGGTCAGGGCCGACTTTTCCTTGGGCGCACGCGGGACCACCCAGGTGCAATACCAAGCACTGCGACAGGCGTCCATTACCGGCGCCAGCCTGTTGCCTATCTTGGCATCCCGGAACGACAGTGAGGGGCTGACGGTGGACACTCGCCTGCAACTGGGCGGCGAACGAGCGTTCGACCTTACACAGCTGCTGGCGATAAACCACAGGCACTACGAAGCGGGGGCGTTGCGCGTGCCGGACCAGAGTGATTGGCGACTGATGTTAGACATGCGCCACAAAACCAACCAACAACTGCAGGAGTTTGTCACCGTAGATGGCAGTAGCAACCACCAAGGAGATTTCAACTCGAACCAACGATCCCTGGCGGGAGGCCTCAACTACCGCCCGAAGTCCGGGCTGCAATTGGCTTCTGTGATCCGCGGTACCGTCGGGGACACCGACCGGTTTTCCAACCGCACCCGCGGCGCCAATGGTTCAGTCAATTATCAGGAGGATTTGTGGCAAGGGACGTTGCAGTCCGCATATAGCATGGCGGTGGACTGGCGGTCGCAGCAGGCCAGCAGTTCCACAGTGCCGGTGCTCGGGGAGTCCGTCCAGCTTAGTGGCACACAGTTTGTGGCGCTGACCAACGAACACATCACCACCGGTAGCGTGATGGTGAGCAACGCCATGCGTACCCAGGTATTCGTCGAGAACGTGGATTACGTGCTGACAGCGGTCGGAACCCGGGTGCGAGTACAGAGGCTGGTTGGCGGGCTGATCCTGGATGGAGAGCAGGTGCTGGTGGATTACCAGTACGACGTGGGGGGAACCTATACGTATCGTCAGGTGGACCAGAGTTTTAGCCTGGGATGGGCCTACGGCCGGTATTTCAATATCTCCTTTCGATATCTGAATTCCCAACCGGAGTTGCTGTCCGGACTATCGACGTTTCCGCTGAACCCGGTGAGCAGCACTGTGTGGGGCGTGCGCGGTGAACTCCCTGTCCTGAATGTCGGCTGGAGCGTGGGAGCAGGAGTTGAGATGGAGGACCGTCGCGAAACCATTGCACCGTTCCGGAGAATAAGTTCCGATGCTTACCTCCAGAACGACGAACTGATTGGCGGCTTTGGTAATCTCAGGTTCGGGGTGCGGCGCACTTTGGTGAACTACGGTGTTCCCACGCAGAACGTCGATCTTTCGGGTTACGACCTGCGCTACGGCGGGCGACCCGCGCTTGGGTGGAATCTGACGGCGACTGCCAACTACGAGCGGGATGTGGGCGGGCTGCTACCCCGAAAGCATTTCGACGCCGCCCTCAATGCGCAGTGGCGAGAGCGCAAACTGTCGATGACTATTTCGCTCATGCGCGCCAGGGAGTTTCAGGGCGCAGTCGAGCGGGCCAGAAGTCTGCTGCAATGGTTCCTGCGGAGGGACTTGTGAAGCAGTTCCACCGCGTTCTCGTCGCTGGCCTGCTCGGACTGCTGGTGGGCTGCGCCGTGCAGCCGGCGGCAAAGCCAGAGCCTGAGGTGTTGGTATGGCCTGCAGTCCCTGAACCGGCGCGGATCAAGTGGGTGCGCAGTTTCTCCCGACCCGAAGACCTGGGTATCAGCGGGTCGTTCCTGAAACGGCTGGCGGCTCTGTTGTTCGGCGCGTCAGAGGATCGCCTTGTAAGGCCGATGGCCGTGGCCGTGATGGGGAAAGATATCTATGTAGCCGACCCCGGAGCGAAGGGCGTGCACCGCTTCGATACGGCTAGCGGGGACTATCGCCTCTTGCAAGTTGCGGACGGCAGTCTCTTGCCGTCTCCGGTTGGGCTCGCCCGCTGCGGAAAAGATCTCTTGATAAGCGATTCTAGTCGCGGCCAGTTGTTCGCCATCTCCGCCGGTGATGGCGCCGTGCGTGCGGTGACTGTTGACACCAAACTTCTGCAGCCCACCGGCCTCGCCTGCGACGACTCAACGGGCCGTGTGTTCATTAGCGACACGGCGGCTCATCAAGTGAAGGTTTTTCGACGTGCTGCAGGCGGGTTGTTCCTAGATAGCGTGCTTGGACAGCGCGGCGCAGGTCCCGGAGAGTTCAACTTTCCTACCTATCTGTGGTGGGGCAATGATGCGCGACTCTACGTGAGCGATGCCCTTAACTTCCGGATCCAGATGTTCGATGGTGATGGCCGGGTCGTCGGGCAGTTTGGGCGGCTTGGAGACGGATCGGGCGACGCTGCGCGCCAGAAGGGTGTTGCGACGGACAGCCTGGGCCACGTGTATGTGGTGGATTCCCTGTTTCATGCGTTTCAGATATTCGATGCCAAGGGCGATTTTCTCCTTGGCGTCGGCAATCGCGGCGGCGACCCAGGGGAGTTCTGGCTGCCAACGGGAATTTTCATCGACCAGGACCTGATCTATGTTGCGGATTCCTATAACAGCCGGATTCAGGTGTTCCAGCACATGGGAACTACACCATGATGAAAACCATACGTGTCCTGGTTTCCTGCACAGCGATACTGGTGTGGATGGCCATGGGCGTGTGCCGGGCAGATGTTGCATCGACCAAGCACAATCTATCCGTTAACGGACCCGGCGGTATCAAAGCGACCGTCGAGAGCCAGATCTGCGTTTTTTGTCACGCGCCGCACAACAGCTCACCGAGCGCGCCGCTGTGGAATCGGCGTAGTCCGGGCAATACCTATACGCCCTATACCAGCTCCACTGCCAAGGCCATCGCGGGACAACCGACTGGCGCATCCCTGACCTGCCTGTCGTGCCACGATGGCACCATCGCTTTGGGTGAGCTGCTTAGTCGTACCGTTAAAGTCCCTATGGCTGGTGGGGCGATCACCATGCCGGCTGGCAACAGCAATATCGGCACCGATCTTTCCGATGACCACCCTGTATCCATCGCCTATACGGCTGCGCTGGTTGCCGCGCGGAACGGAGAACTGGTTGATCCTTCGACGCTGGCCGGAAAGGTGAAGTTGGACAAACAGGGTCAGTTGCAATGTACGTCCTGCCATGATGCTCATGACAACACCAACGGCAAGTTTCTGGTAATTCCCAATACGGCCTCCGCACTATGTGTTTCCTGTCACGCCAAGAGCGGCTGGAGTGGCAGTGATCACAAACTTTCTGTCGCGACCTGGAACGGCGTCGGCACTGCCCCATGGCCCCACACTAGCGGCACTACCGTTGCAGCGAACGCATGCGAGAGCTGCCATCGTCCGCATAGTGCCGGCGGCCGGAAAAGCCTGCTGAACGTGCTCGCGGAGGAAGGCAACTGCTTCACCTGCCATAACGGCAATGTCGCAGCGAAGAACGTCCAGGCCGAATTCAACAAGATTTCAACACACCCGGTGGCGGTGACGACCGGCGTCCACGACATGACGGAACCCGCCACAATCCAGTCGCGGCACGTGGAATGCGACGACTGCCATAACCCCCATGCGGCCAATCACACCGTCGGTACTGCGGGTGGCTCGCTCGCCGGAGCCCTGGCGGGCGTGCGCGGGGTGTCCATCAGCGGAACGGAGGTCAAGCCGTCGACGGCGGAATATCAGATTTGCTTCCGCTGTCACGCGGACAGCACGGGAAAACCCGCGCCGTACACGAACAGGCAGTTTGTTCAGACCAATACCAGGCTTGAGTTCGATCCGGTCAACCCATCGTTTCATCCTGTGGCCGGGCCAGGGAGGAGCGCCAAGGTGCCTAGCCTGATCGCACCCTGGACTGTCTTGAGTCGTGTGGACTGCAGCGACTGTCACAACAACAACGCCGGGCTGGGCGCCGGCGGAACCGGCCCGAATGGGCCGCACGGATCCACCAACATCGCACTGCTTGAAAGACCGCATGCGCTCACATCCACACCAACAGCCGGCGACATCTGCTACAAGTGCCACAGTCAGTCGGTGGTAACGAAAGAAGCTCCGCATAACCGCTCGGCACACCTGCGCTACGGATGCAAGGCATGCCACGATCCGCATGGCATCAGCGCCACTCAGGGCAATACGATAAACAACAGCCGGCTGATCAACCTCGACACCGACGACAACAAGCCGGTAGGTAACCCGCCCAAGCTATACGTCGATACCGTGGCGAGGAAATGCTATTTGAGCTGTCATGGCCAGAGCCACAACGGGGATAGTTACTGAGGTGCTGGATCGAGGAAGTGCGTCGCATATTGTTTGTATGGGCACGAAGCGTGAGGGCAACGATCCGAATGGCGTGCGTGCCCGTCAGGTGAACGGTACGAACAAGAGCCGGCTGATCAATCGGGCGGACCGGCAATCATAGTGATTCCGGCGGGACAGGTCGCGGTTCTTTCGATCGGTCCGATATGGGCAGTTGTCGTCGCCACTGAAATGCGCATTGCATCAGTTGGATTGTGTGACCGAATGCATATCGCCTTTGACGCTCAAATGCGAGTATGACAAATGCATAGAGTGCAATTGGTGGGCCACACAGCCAAGTATGTACGGAATGTGTTTTCTAAAAGAGTGTCGAGAACCGGTGACGGTGGCAACGCGGAGCCGACGATAGCGGGAATTAGGATGGCGGTAGAGCCGGAGGTCCGCGGGCCTGCCAGGTTGGCACGGCGAAGTTCTGCTCTGCGAATAGCGCGACGTCTGCTCCCATTTGATAGGGTCTTCGCGAGAGGTGAAGACAATCACAGGACCAGGAAGGGGGTTGCTTTGAACATTCAATGCCAAGAGGATGCTGGCGGGGACGGGGCCTCGGTGCAATCGGCCGGGAATCGTGTGGCGTACAGGGGCCACGCCGCGTTAGGGCGAGGCCGGCTCACCGAGGGTCGACTTGGGCATGTGCCTCGAATTCGGATGGCGGCGCAGTTACTATCGATTCTCGCGTTTGCCCTGCTTACGGGCTGTTCGACCAACCCGAATACCGGGCGAGAGCAGTTCCTTGCCCTGCCCGCTGTACATGCGGTACAAGCGAAGATGGGGTTCTCTCTTCTGGCGGGAGGCCTACCCTTGGTCCCTTCTGCGGCCTGCGGGCGGGTGAGTCCCACCGGCCCGCAGGCAGCCGCCACTGGCTTGCGATGCGCCGAGGCGGAGCAAACAGCGAAGTTCGTGCGCCAAGTCGAGCGAATCGGTACTGAACTTGCAGCCGAAGCACGCGTCTTCGCGCCCGAGTTGTTCCAGCGTATCGACGACTTTCAGATTGGGGTGCACCAAGACATGAACGGTGGCACTGGCTCGAGCGCGCGAGGCCGGATCGTCCTGTCTTCCGAGCTTTCTCGGCTCGACCCGACCGACGACGTGGTGGCATTTCTGATTGCGCGCGAAATGGGTCATGTGATCGCACGTCATGACGAGGAAGATGCGGGTGTGAGGATGGTCTTTTCCGCGCTAACCGCACTAATTCCCGGGTTTAGCGTGATCGGCAAGTTCGCCGCCAGTTCTTTGGGTGCGCTCGGCTTCACGAGGACCTGGGCAACGCAGCAGCGGCGCGAGGCGGATGAAATTGCGTTGGCGCTCCTTGAGCGTACCGACCGCTCCCGCGCCGTTATCGCGCTCAACCTGCGTGCCGGCCTTAACCGAGAGCAATTGCGTGCCGGGCAGTGGGACACGCAATTCGCCGAGTCCGCCGACTGGGTGAGTTCGATGGTACGGGAGCGACGCGCGCCGCAATTACTTGTTGCAGGGAAGGGAGCGACCGTTGCACCCAAACTGGCGCGTTTGTCAGACCCGTCAATCCCGGCCCTTTGATATGCGTGTGGTGCACCGAACCGCGCGTTCGCCGACGCCGCCGAAGCGGCTGTACCGCAAGCACTCCCGATGTTCTTGCCCAGCTCCAACCAGGGCCTCACCAGCCGCCCTAGTGCACCCGTCGCAAAGTCCGCTGGTCATGGGCGGGATCCTTTGCCGATCGTGCTGAGTCGCTTAACCGAACTCAAGTCGTGGAGGATGCTGGCAAGGAATTTTGGCGAGCCGGACTTCTGACACCGCACTGACGTGTGAACTTGGGCTGTCTTCCTCCGTCAATCGTTGCGCCATTTGGGGAAGCCGCCTTCGAGGAAGAGCGCGTGAGAGCGCAGGCCGGCGAGTGGGCCGCTACGGTCTCGCGGTGGTCTGCCAGCCGATGAACTTCCAACCGGCGGATGTCTTGGTCCAGATGCTTAGAAAGCGCACGCGGATCTGCTTTACGACGCCCTCGGCGTCGAAGTCGCTGTCGAGCGCGCCGGCAATGAAGGCCGTGTCGCCGAGGATACGAACCTGTTCGTCGGAGCGCTTGGCACTGCGAATGCGGCCCTTGGACGATTTGAGACCGGCAATGTAACTGTCCTTGGTGTCGACCTGCGCGTGGGCGTGGGTGTAGATGAGGTCCTTGTGCACCATCGACGCCAGCGCGTCCCAGTCGCCGGCGAGGACGGCATTCCAGCGCGAGCGTTCCTGCGCCAGGATCTCATCGCTGGTCATGTGTACGATCATGCTCAGACTCCCCCGGCGGTGTGGTTAGGTGTGGATCTTGGGCGCTGTCTGTAAGGATGGACCGCATAGTCAATGCTTTGCGTCTTCCTTGAGCCAGGTTTTTGGCAAGTGGTATAGCGCCTGCATGTCGCGCGTCGCCAACTGCCTGGGGTCGGAGCCGAGCCGCTCGCTCGGGCGAGGGAACTGGACCACCAGCAGTTCGGCGCCCAGCGCGCCTGCGGTGAACTCCGGGGCGGGTTCGCCTGCTTCGACGAGAATGAGGGACAGGCGCGGGTAGCGCTTGCCCTCATGCACGACTTCACCTGAACAGACGATGCAGTACTGGCCGCCGGCATCCGACGCGATACCCTTCCCGGTGGCGTTGGCGCCGAGGCGGATGCCTGCGGCCGTGATGCCGTCGGGCTCGGTCACATGTAGGTTTTCCACCACGCATTGGCCGGCTGGCGTGCCGTAGGGGTCGCCGAGCGTGAAGCTGCCTGCGATGCTGCGCCCGGGCTTGGCCTTCATCAGGTGGCGTGCCGCGGGCATGTCGAAGTGGCCGCCGCTGGGCGCCATTCGCAGCGTATAGAAGGTGAGGCCATCCTTGTGGGCAATGATCGGGCCATAGGGGGTGTAAGCATCGGCATACTGGAAGGTCACCGGGCGCAGCGGATGCGGGCCGATGACGCCGTCCCCGCCCACCACCACCTGGTACTGGTCCACGTCGTGGTAATGGGGGCTGATGCGCGAGCCCTCATCGGGCATGTCGACGAGGTAGGCCTGCGGGCCTTCGGCGATGCGCTGCTGCACGCCGAAATAATTGTGGATGATGTTGCGGCCTTCGGCGCGATCCACCAGCATTTCGTCGGTGGCTTCAGGACTCACGAGTTTCATAGCGTTCTCTCCTTCAATGCGGTTCAGTGTACTGACTGCGGCATTGCTTGTCTGGTCTATACCGGCCTGTATGGGTCAGTAGGGTTCTGGCACGCCCAGGTTGCTGACCCAGGTCCCGGTCTGCTCGAGGGTCAACGCATCCATGCGCGCGATGATCCGCTGCGCGCCTTCGTCGATCGAGAGTGCGTCTTTCGGCGGATTGGGCGTGCGGCCGGCTTCCCAAACGGCCCACAGCATCTTCGTGTCGATGGAGCCGGGCGTGACGATCTGCACGGCGATGCCGCGGGGCTCGAGCTCCAGTGTCAAGAGGTTGGCGAAGGTGTGCATGGCGCCCTTGGACATGCGATAGCCGTACACGCCGGGAGCGGGCGCCTTTTTCCCCAGCGCCTGGGGGCCTGTGGTGATGAACAGGATCTTCGCGCCGGTGGACAGGCTGGGAAGCGCCGCTTTCACCGTGCGCACCGCGCCCAGCGCGTTGGTCTGGTATTCGTGGAGCGAGATGTCGAGGTCGAGGTCGGCGATGCCATCGGTGTCGAACGAGGCATTGACCGCGGCATTGCAGATGACCGCATCGAGCGGCGATCCGGCGATGCCGGCCTTGAGCTTTGCGATGGCATCGTCCATGGCGATGTCCACGCCTTCGATGACGTGCACTTTGCCGGTGGATAAGATGGCATCGAGCTCGGCGTTGCGCTTGCGGCAGGCGGCGAACACGGTATCGCCTCGCGCCGCGAGCTGCGCGCAGATGCCGAGTCCCAAGCCGCGGGCGGCGCCGGTGAGCAGCACATTCATGGATGCGTCCTCATGCCTTGTCACGCATTCCTGTCGAATTCCAGATACAGGTGGTTCAGCCCGTGCACGGCAAAGCTCTGGATGTTCGACCAGTCGTTCTTGCCGGGCGCGAAGCGCACGTTGGGCAGTCGCGCAAGCAGCGCCTTGAAGGCGAGTTCGAGTTCCTTCTTGGCCAGTACCGCGCCGGCGCAGTAGTGCTCACCGTAACTGAAGGCCATCTGCGATGACAGGTTCTCGCGATGGATATCGAGCCTGTCCGGATCCTTGAATACGCGTGTGTCGCGGTTTCCCGCAGCGAACCGCAGGTGCACCGGCGCCCCTTGGGGGATGGTGACGCCGGCGAGCGTCACTTCCTCCTTGGTGACGCGCCAGTAGCCCGGGCCGGGCGAGGAGAGGCGCACCATTTCTTCGACGAAGAGCCTCACCTTCGTCGAGTCGGCGGTGATTTCCTCGCGCACGCGCGGGTTCTCGATCAGCATCACCATGCCGGCGCAGATGGCGTGCGTGGTGGTGAGGTTGCCGGCGGTCATCAGCTGCTCTGCGATGGACAGGAACTCCGGGAGGGTGAGGCTACGCATTTCCTTGCCGTCGTCGTCTTCCAGCTTGGCGGTGGCGAGAACAGAGATGATGTCGTTGGTGGGATTGGCCTGTTTCTCCGCGAAGCGTTGGGTGAAGTACTTCTGGAAATCGAGGCGCTTCTTCGTCGCTTCGATCTCGGCTTCGAGTGGAACCATGAAGCTGAACTGCACGATGCGCGCCTCCGACCATTCGCGGAACTTGCGGAAATCCTCGCGCGGCACGCCGAGCTGGTCGGCGGTGATCTGCATGGTGAGCGGCATGCCGAATTCGGCGTGCAGTTCCACCTCGCCGCGGCCGGCGAAGGCGTCGATCAACCGGCTGATCGTGGCGTTGATGGTGTCCCCCATGGCATTGACGCGCGGTGCCGTGAAGGCCTTGGCGAGGAGTGCGCGGTAACGCTTGTGCATGGGCGGGTCGCCCGTTCCCAGCGTCGGCACCTCGGGCACGCCCTGCGCGAGAATGGCCTGGATCTCTGGCTTGCGGTTGAACAGGTGCCGGTAGTCGCTTGAGAAGATCTCCGGGTGGCGGCAAGCCTCCATCACCTCTTCATAGCCGGTGATGAGGTAAAAGCCCTGGATGGGGGCCTTCCACACCGGTGCCTCTTTCACCAAGCGCGCATAGAACGGGTAGGGGCACTGGACGAATTCCGGGCTGAAGGGGTTGAACTGGTCGATGGGCAGCGTGGCGGCCTGCTGGCGAGCCTGAACATCGAGTGCGGATTCGGGCATCGTTATCCTTGTTGCGTGGTATGACCTACGGAGTTGCTGAAACTCGCAAAGTTGCGGTGACCGGCAATGGCCGGCCACCGCAGGCCGATGCTAATTGGGGAAGCCCAAGGCCTTGGCCATCGGATCGATAACTTTCGTGGCATTGATGTCCGCCGGGACGTACTGTGCGGGCAGCTTGGCGGTGTCGTACATGGTGAATCCGCCCGGATCGTCGTTGAGCACCTTGTTGCCTTCCTGGCTCATCAGGTAATTGGCATACAGCCTCGCCGCATTCGGGTGCTTGGCCTTGGCCCGGGCG